>CAZMKY010000316.1:0-2905 GCA_964566835.1 uncultured Rhodobacterales bacterium | reverse complement strand
AGGGCGGACCCCCAATCGTGGATCACGAGCGTGATGTCTGTGAGGCCCAGGGCAGCGATAAATCCGTCGAGGTAGGTGGCGTGCTCTGCGAAGGTATAACCGATGTCCGGTTTGTCGCTGTCGCCCATCCCGATCAAATCGGGCGCAATGGCGCGATAGTCGCCCTTCACGTATGGGATTATGTTCCGCCAGAGATACGAAGACGTTGGATTGCCGTGCAGGAACAGGACCACGGGCCCTTCGCCCTCATCAACATATGCCATCTCGGACCCATTCACTGAGACACGCTTCTTCTCGAACGGAAATTCAGCCGAGATTTCGAGACCGTAAGGTGCGCTATCCATAACGGTTTGCGCTTGCGCCATGGGCGCAGGCAGGGTGACGCCTGCGCCTGCCGCAATGGCCGCAGTCTTGAGAAGGTCGCGGCGGTTGATGGGACGTGTCATGAGACTGGCCTTTCTGTGGGGGAGGATCAGATTTGAGGTTTGCCGAGAACGGTCTTGCCAATGGCTTTCCCGCTTTCGGCAATGGAATGCGCCTTGCGCAGAGTCTCGACTGAGAGGGGGCCGAGGTTCTTGGTGGCGGTTGTTTTCAGGGTGCCGTCCTCGATCATCGCGGCGGTCTGGCCGAGATAGATGCTCTGCTTGTGCATGTCGGGCGTGCCGAACATCGGGCGCGTGAACATGAACTCCCAGATCAGTGCGATGGACTTCATCTTGAGAAGCGAGATGTCGATCGTCTTGGGATCGGGATCGTCGATCAGGACCAACTTGCCCTGCGGTTTTATGATGTCCGCGTACGCTGGAAAGTGCGTTTCGGTGGCAGTTAACCCGGCGATCAGATCGACGCTCAGCTTTTTCTTTTCGAGCTGCGCCTTCAAGTCTCCTGAGTGATCAATGACGTGATGCGCGCCCATTTCCTTGACCCATTTCCGGGTTTGGGCGCGGGAGGCTGTTGCCACGACGGTCAGTTTGGTGAGCTGTCGGGCCAGCTGGATCAGGATGGAGCCAACGCCGCCCGCGCCCCCGACAATCAGCAGAGTTTGGCCCTCGCCGCCACGATGGGTGAGGCCGAAACGGTCGAAGAGGATCTCCCAGGCTGTGATGGATGTCAGAGGCAGCGCCGCTGCGTCTTCGGCGGAAACATTCGTCGGAGCTTTCGACACGATCCGCTCATCAACGATCTGCAATTCTGCATTTGACCCTTCGCGCCCCAGAACGCCTGCATACCATACGATGTCGCCGGCCTTGAATTCCGCCACGCCGTGCCCGGTGGAGACCACACGGCCCACGGCGTCGAAGCCGAGCACGTGATGCCCGTCGTCCAACGGCGGGAGGATCTGCCGCAGCTTCGCATCGGCCGGATTGACAGACACGGCTTGGATTTCGATCAGCAGCTCGCGGTCTCTTGCCACCGGCTGAGGCAGATCAATCGCGACGAGCGCATTGCTGTCTTCGATTGGCAGGTTTTTGGAAAAGCCGATGGCGCGCATGACTGTGTGACCTTCTGGATTGGGTTTTGCTGGCCGTGGCGGGGAGGGCACCACGGCCAGTCTGGTGACGTCTGGATCAGACCTGGGCGTGCCCGCCATCAACGGCGAGTTCGGTTCCGGTGATGTAGGCGGCCTGATCGGACGCGAGGAATGTGATCGCGTTGGCGATGTCATCGACGGAACCCATGCGAGACAGTGGAACCTGACGCACAAACTCCTGCTTCACGCCCTCGATTTGTTCAGGCGGAAGGCCGAGACGGTCCATGCCGGGCGTGGGAATGGGACCGGGCGATACGACGTTGGCACGGATGCCTTTGGGTGAAAGCTCAGTGGCTAGGGTCCGCACAAGTCCGCGCAAAGCGGCCTTCGAAGGGCCATAGACGCTCATCGCGGCAAAACCCTTGGAGCCCGCAGCCGAGCCAAGGAAGACGAAGGAACCACCCTCTGGCACATGCGGCAGGGCTTTCTGCGCGGTGAAGTATGCGCCCTTGAAGTTCCGGTCGAGGTCGTCGTCGAACAGCGCCTCATCCATCATCTCGAAGGGACGCACTTGCGCGCCGCCTGCTGCGGCAACCACAATGTCGATTTTTCCGTGTTTTGCTGCGACTTCCTCGACAAAGGCCCCGATTTCGTCGACTGAGGACATGTCCACGGATTTCCCATGCACGTCTCCGCCGATTTCGGCTTTGGCTGCGGCCAGCTTTTCCTCTGACCGGCCAGTGAGGGCGACTTGTGCCCCTTCAGCGGCGAACATCTTGGCTGTTGCCAACCCGATGCCGCTATTGCCGCCGGTGACGATCACGGATTTTCCGTCAAAACGTGCCATGGTGCTCACCCAGCCTTCCATGTGGAGAGGCCGAGCATGTAGTACATGCCGCAGCGGCTCACCGCGCCGGTCATGAACCAGGCGAGACCGAAAACTGTCAGGACGGTCGCCAGCCACATGGGTACTGCCATGGACGTGACAAACGGGAAGATCGCGAGGGCCAGACCGGAAATGATGCGGAAGACGCGATCAAAGGGGCCGACATTCGGATCGAAGCTGTAGGTAACGAGACGGGACAGTTGCATCGGGATACTCCTGATTGAGTTTCGGTAAGTGTGGGGAAGAGCGGGCCAATGGCCCGCTCTGGCCGCGCTTATTCGGCGGCTATAGCTGTGGCATGGACCGCGCGGTCTTCGCGGTACGGCAAGTCAGCGGTCAGCGGCGCGAAGGCCTCGTCGACCGGGGTCATGGCGATCTGGTTTGCGTAGTTCGACATCACCTTGGCCGCGACGCAGGCGACGACATCGAGTGCGGCCTGGCGCGAGAACCCGGCATCGATGAAGCTCTGAAGCTGGCTGGACGCCATCCGGCCTTGGTTGCGCAGAACCAACAACGTGAAATCACGCAGGGCTTCCATCTTCGGGTCT
>CAZMKY010000315.1:0-1574 GCA_964566835.1 uncultured Rhodobacterales bacterium | reverse complement strand
AACGTGGCGCCGGATCAAGCGTCTGGAAGACGCGGGCGTCATAACGGGGCGCAGGCTGGACCTGAACCTGGAAGCCTTGGGGTTTGGCGTGACCGTGTTTCTGGGCGTCAAGCTGGCCACGAAAGGTCGTGTCAGCCTCGATGATTTCGAACGCGCCGTCTCGGCCATCCCGGAAGTGCAGACGGTCGAACACGTTCTGGGTCTCTATGATTTCCGGCTGCGCGTCGTCGCGCGCGATTTGGCCGATTTTGAGCGTGTTCTCCGCCGCAGGGTGATGACTTTGCCCGGCGTCGGAGATGTGGAGGCTAATGTGCTACTCAGCGAAGAGCTCAGGCCGGGGCCACTAGGTGACTATTATGGAAACACTCCATGACTTTATGTGGATACTGTCTCTGACTGTGCAACAATAGCCGGCGAATTCGTTAACCCTCTTAAATTTAAAGCTTTTCTGGATCGAACACTCTCGCTACACACGTCTGGTGCGGGTTTTGTTAACGATCATGTGGGGAATACGAATGATTGAACGAGTACTGACAGTCGCTGCTATCGCAACGCTGTCCATGACAGCCACGGTTCAAGCGGCAACGCTGAGCGGGCTGTTCGACGTCACAGCCGTAAATGTGACCAACCTAAACAGCGCTGAATCGCAAGCAACGGTGGCAAACTTTGACGCCGCGCTTTTGAACACACTTGGCGGCGACAACTCCGTCTCGGTTGTAGACAGCTTTACCTATGATGGCGATCTCGATTTCCGCGTGGGCAGCCCGCAAACGGCCGACTTCAGCATTTCGCAGTTTCTCGACACCGGCACCGGCACGGTCGACGGCCTCGAAAGCTCCTTCGGCGACATGCAGCTGAGCTTCCCAAGCATTGGCGATGGCACCGCTACGACCACGTTCTTCTACTTCTCTCTGACGCAAGATCTGGGTGCGGGCACCTTCGACATCACGCATGACGACGGCGTCGTGGCGTTTGACGATGGCGAACTGCTGGGGGGCAACGTCGGCCCGACGGGCGAGCGCAACACCATCATTGGTGGCTTCGATGGCGGCACTGCAAGCTTCCTCTACGTTGCAACGAACGGCAATCCGTCGATCTTCGAAGTGGACACGGATGCCGAGCTGTCTCCGGTGCCGCTGCCTGCTGCTGGCTGGATGCTTCTGGCAGGTGTTGGTGGTCTGGCCGCAGCGTCCAAGCGACGCAAGCGGAACGCCTCCTAACCCAATTCACAAAGCCCGAACACCAAAGCCGCGGCGCCCTGCCGCGGCTTTTTCTTACGGCGCGGGGGCAGGGTCCATCGTGCGCCCGGTACACCAAAGTATCCTTTGCACCTCTTCCATATCGGCGCTACGCCTCCTCCAACCACGGAGGACTTTTCATGACCGCACTTTTGCCCGACGTTGATCCAGACGGATTGCTTGAATTCTCGGTCGTCTTCACGGACCGCTCGCTCAACTCGATGAGCGCGGCCTTTCAGGGCGTGATGCGCGATATCTCGGCCATGCTGCGTGAAGTCTACAACGCCAACGGTGTCGCCGTTGTGCCAGGCGGCGGAACCTATGCGATGGAAGCGG
>CAZMKY010000314.1:0-3274 GCA_964566835.1 uncultured Rhodobacterales bacterium | reverse complement strand
TTGCGCAGGCCGAAGCGCTGGGTGGCGGTGCCTATGGCATGGAAGCGCTCAACGTCCTCAGAATTGAGAAGGGTTTTGTTACGCACGCAGAGATCGACGGTCGCATCACGGCTTTCGATCTTGGGATGCAGGGCATGATGTCGAAGAAGAAAGATTTTATCGGAAAGGCTGCATCGATGCGCCCGGGGCTCTCTGGTGAGCACCGGGAGCAGTTGGTCGGTCTTCGCGTCGTCGAGGGCGGAGAGATTTCGGCTGGTGCCATGCTGTTCGAGCCGGGAGTAGAGGTGTCTTCGAAGACGGCACTTGGCCACACGAAGTCCGTTTGCTGGTCACCGACGTTCGAAGTCTCAATGGGGCTGGCGCTTTTGAAGAACGGGCGCGCGCGCCACGGCGATTTACTGAGATGCGTCGATCATCTGCGTGGGCGTGATCTGCGTGTTGAGGTGACTGATCCAGTGATGTTCGACCCAGACGGAGGACGGATGCGTGGTTGAACTTGTCGCCAAGTCACCGGCCGAGGGGCGGCTGCCGATCGTTGTCGGTGGCGTTTCCCTGGAAGAACGGAGCCCAACTGCCATCACTTGGATCGCGGCGTTGAAGGGCGGATCTGCCCCAATGCCCAAACCGGGGCAGACCCTTGGCGACGAAGATCAGCGTTGGGTCTGGTTCGGACGCGGTCAAGCTTTGGTTGTCGGTCAGCCGCCGGAGCCATCCGGCGGGATGGCGATGACTGACCAATCCGACGGCTGGTGCGTGCTCAGATTGGAGGGCGACGGATCGCGAGATGTGCTGGCACGACTGACGCCGTTGGATGTGCGGGCGCACACGTTTGGCGTCGGCCAGACGGCGCGCACACTTTTGGGACACATGACGTGCAGCCTGACGCGGACAGACGAAAATACGTTTGAGATCATGGTGTTTCGGTCCATGGCCCCAACCGCCGTCCACGAACTGGAACGCGCAATGGCTGCCGTCAACGCGCGAAGCTGATCACTCCGCCGGGGTCATCGCGGCCGGTGCGCCGCGGTTCGATGTCCGCGCATAAAGCCGCGCAATCATCTGGCTCGCGGTCTTCTCGAACATGAAGGGCAGGATGGCGTGGACTGCTGCTGCGCCCGCCGCGAGTGCAAGTGTCCCGGCAAAGCTGAACGCGACGCCCATGTGTTGGATGTAGTTTTCATCGACGCTGGCAGGATGTTCGGTGAAGAGTGACTTGAGCGACTGCATCTGGGCCTCCGTTGTTTCGTCCATTTTGACGTCCTCGCCGTTGAATTCGGTCCCAAATCACATTCTGATTTTGACTATACATGGGATTTCATCCCATACTAATGTTCATGAGTGTGACATATGACGAGATTGACGCGCGGATACTGCGCAACCTTCAGCGTGATGCGGGCTTGTCGATGGACGAACTTGCCGGTGCGGTAGGGCTGTCACGAAATGCCGCTTGGCGCCGGATGAAACGGTTGGAAGACGCTGGCGTCATCAAGGCGCGTGTCGCGCTTGTAGATCCCGAGGCGGTCGGTTGTGGGTTGTCAGTCTTCATCGCTGTTCGGACAGATCGGCACGATGCGGCTTGGGCCACGAGCTTTGACAAGGCCATCCAAAGCTTCCCGGAGATCACAGGGGCGTACCGCACGAGCGGGGAACTGGATTATCTCATCCATGCGCGCGTCGACAGTGTGGCGGACTATGACCGGCTATACAAACGGCTGATCAAGAAGATCGAATTGAAAGACGTGAGCGCCAGTTTCGTCATGGAAGAGCTGAAAGAGACGACGGCTTTGCCGGTCTGACCCTCGACTCTCGGGCGTATCGCCCCGATATTCAGTTCATGAGTCTGCCTCCCGGATTTCTCGATGAACTTCGCACCCGAACCTCGCTTGCGCAGGTCGTCGGGCGCAAGGTCATGTGGGACACACGGAAGTCCAATCAGGGCAAGGGCGACATGTGGGCGCCGTGCCCCTTTCATCAGGAAAAGACGGCAAGTTTCCACGTCGATGATCGTAAAGGCTTTTACTACTGTTTTGGGTGCCACGCGAAAGGTGATGCCATCGGTTTTGTCCAAGAAACCGAGAACGTCAGCTTCATAGAGGCAGTGGAAATTTTGGCGCGGGAAAGCGGCATGACGATGCCGGCGCGGGACCCGAAGGCGCAGGAAAAGGCGGACCACCGGACAGAGCTGACCAAGGTGATGGAGCAGGCTGTCCAATTCTATCGCCTTCAACTCAAGACGGGCGCGGCGGCGGCTGCGCGGGACTACCTTGCCGGACGTGGTTTGAACGAGGCCGCACAGGAACGGTGGGAAATCGGCTTCGCGCCAAATGGTTGGCAGGGTCTTTGGGATCACCTGACGGGCAAAGGCGTCGATGAGAAGCTGATCCTTGAAGCGGGTCTTGCGAAGCCGTCCAATCAAGGCAAACGCCCCTACGACACCTTCCGGCACCGGATCATGTTCCCCATTCGCGATACGCGTGGACGGGCGATTGCCTTTGGCGGTCGGGCCATGGATCCGAACGACAACGCCAAATACCTGAACTCTCCTGAAACACCTCTCTTCGACAAGGGGCGCAGTCTCTATAATCATGGGCCAGCACGCGAGGCGTCCGGTAAAGGGACGCCGCTTGTCGTGGCCGAGGGGTACATGGACGTCATCGCCTTGTCCGAAGCCGGGTTCAAGGCAACGGTTGCCCCACTTGGAACGGCAATAACGGAAGATCAGCTTCAGCTTCTTTGGCGTGTCCATGACGAACCGATCATTGCGCTGGATGGCGACAAGGCCGGGCTACGGGCTGCGATGCGCGTCATAGATCTGGCTTTGCCTCTGATCGAGGCTGGGAAGTCCTTGCGGTTTTGCCTGATGCCCGAAGGCATGGATCCGGATGATCTGATCCGCGCCGAAGGTTCCGGCATGATGCGCAAGCAATTGGAACAGGCCGTCCCGATGGTCACGCTTCTTTGGCAACGGGAAACGGAAGGAAAGGTCTTCGACAGCCCTGAACGCAAAGCCGCTTTAGACCGGCAGCTGCGGTTCGCGATCGCAAAGGTCAAAGACCCTTCGCTGAAGCGGCACTACGGCGACGAAATTAACCGTTTGCGCCGCAAGTTGTTCGATGGCGAGCGCAGGGCCGGAACCGCATGGACGCCGGGACGGCGTGGCTTTGGCGGACGGAGCGCGGCCGTTACGGCCGGCCCGACGGTGGAAGCCAAGGCCAGCGCACTTGCCGCGGCGGGGGAGCGGTTCGAGGATCAACTGCGCGAGGCTGTGATTCTG
>CAZMKY010000313.1:0-15534 GCA_964566835.1 uncultured Rhodobacterales bacterium | reverse complement strand
GTCGCGCGCGACATGGCACAGGCTTTCAACCGGCGGAACGCCGTCACGCAAGCGATAGGACGACAAGGCTTCGCGGCCCGGTGCAAAGCACAGGTCGTAGAGGGCTTCGACTTCCCACCAATCGTCTTTGTTTTCCGGTCTGAGCGTGTACATCTTTTCACCACACCACTGGACCCGCGCGTAGCACGGGGTTACGTGCGGCACAAACCAGGAGAAAGACACGCATGTTTTATCGCCCCGAAGATGGTCACGGCCTCAAGCACAATCCGTTCAACGCCATTGTGACGCCGCGCCCCATTGGCTGGATCGCGACACGCGGCTCGGATGGCAGCGACAACCTTGCCCCCTACTCTTTCTTCAATGCGGTTGCTTACGTGCCGCCACAGGTCATGTTTGCGTCGACCAGCGCCAAGGATGACCGCGATGGCACCAAGGACACCGTTGCAAACATCCGCGACACCGGCGTCTTTGCGGTAAATATCGTTGAGTTTGCCATGCGCGACGTCATGAACCGCACATCCGGCCCGTGGTCTCGCGAAACGGATGAGTTCCAGGATGCTGGCGTCGAAAAAGCCCAGTGCGAGACGATCGACTGCCCCCGCGTGGCCGGTGCACCGGCTACTCTGGAGTGCCGGATGACGGATATCGTGAAGCTGAAAGGCGATGCCAACTATCTTGTCCATGGCGAAGTGACGGGCGTGCACTTGCGCGATGATGCCGTCAAGGACGGGATCTTTGACGTGCTGAGCTATAATCCCCTGACCCGGCTTGGCTATCGCGACTATGCCAAGATCGACGAGCTGTTCAGCCTGACGCGCCCTGGCGACTAGTCCCGAAAAAGCGCGGCGTAGCGCGGCGCGAAGTATTTCACGAATGCTTTGACCTCGGCCCTGCGATAGGCGTCCGGGTTGACCAGGATCATGTGTGGCATCGCGAGTTCCGGGATCGGACCGAAGCAAAGCTCCAGGTCAGCGTAGGACCGTGCCATGCGCAGGTTTTCGACGCCAACGCCACGCCCCGCTTTGATTGTGGCATGGGCAATTGTGTGCTCGGCCGTAGTGACAACGACACGTTTCGGGTCCGCGTGGGTCATGATCCATTTCGAGATCATGTGGTGCTGGCCCACTTCCATATTGATGATTGCATGGTCCTTCAGGTCCTCCACGGACCGCGGCGCTCCATGACGTTTGATGTAGTCTTTCGAGGCGTAGACCCCGAATTCCGCCGTGCTGACATGACGGCAGATCAGTTCGTCCTCCGGCGGGGTGGATGTCAGTCGCATGCCGATGTCGGCTTCGCCACCCAGAATGTCGACGAAGTTGGCGGAAGGGATGAACTGAAACTCGATGCCGGGATGATCCAGCGCGTAGGTCGTGAAGATATCAGAAACCTGACCGCTGAGGTTGGTCGTAAAGGCAGTCACGCGGATCGGGCGCGCGCGCAGAAGGCTGGCAGCTTCGTTTGCGAAGGCGTCCGCCGCGGCCTCCAACTCTTCAGCTTTCGCCAAGAGCCTTCTGGCGCTTTCGGTCGGATTGGCTCCGCGCGTGTCGCGCTCAAACAAGGTCGTATTAAGCGCATGTTCCAACGCGTCCAGCTTTCGCGCAACGGTCGGCTGAGCGATCCCAAGGATCTTGGACGCGGCCAGAGTGGACCCGCTACGGTAGACCGCGAGGAACACGCGAACCAAGGACCAGTCTGTAAGCTGGTTATTCATTTTTGTAGAACAGCACAACGACAGCGCCAATACCAGCCCTGTTGGCCGGCAGCTAAGGTGATCTCAGTTTCATCGAAGGCTGACCGACATGACCCTTGCCACTGACACTCCCACTGTACCCCAACCCATCCTGTCCCTTGCCACCATATTCGGTCGCATCTTCGGGCAGACCGCGGCAATCGCCCCGATCGTAGAAGAAGATGATTGCCGTCAGCGCCGTGATGATCTTCTGGGAAAGGCGTCCTCGGCCTGCAGTTGCGAGGAAAGCCTTGCCCAAATGATGCACTTGTATCCTGGTCGGTTCTGACCAGCGCGGCGCCTAGTGGCCCGCGCCAAGCTGTCCGGTGCGCACACCATAGTCGGCGGCGATCTGGTAATCCGGGTCATCATCGCTGTCGATGATCAGCTGCCCGGCCTTTGCGAGCAGCGTGTGACAATCCCGGCTGAGATGACGCAGCTGCAGCGTCTTGCCTTCCACTTCGTACTTGGCTGCCATGGCCTCAATCGCGGTCAGGGCAGATTGGTCCGCAACGCGGCTGTCCGCAAAATCCACGATGACGACGGACGGATCCGTCTTCGGGCTGAAAAGCTCTGCGAAGCCTTCGGCAGAGCCAAAGAACAGCGGCCCCTGAACCTGATAGACCTTCGCGCCTTCCGGCGTGTCATAGGTCTTGGCATAGATCCGCGTGGCGTTCTTCCACGCGTAAGCCAACGCCGAGACGATGACGCCAACAACGACGGCAATCGCAAGGTCATACATCACCGTCACAGCCGTCACGAGGATGATGACGAAGGCATCGGTGCGCGGCACTTTTCTGAGGATCTTCAGAGAGTTCCACGCGAAGGTGCCAATCACGACCATGAACATAACGCCGACCAGCGCAGCCAGCGGGATCTGCTCGATCAGCGGGCTGGCCACAACGATGAACAGAAGCAGGAACAAAGCTGCAGCCGTCCCGGCAATCCGCGTCCGGCCGCCTGACTTCACGTTGATCATCGACTGACCGATCATCGCGCAGCCGCCCATTCCACCGAAGAACCCGGTCACGGTATTGGCAATGCCTTGGGCCACGCATTCGCGGCTGGCCCCGCCGCGCTGTTCCGTGATGTCGCCGACAAGGTTCAGCGTCAGAAGACTTTCAATCAGACCAATCGCGGCAAGGATGACGGCGTAGGGCAGGATGATCTCGAAGGTCTCCCACGTCAGGGGAACCATCGGGATGTGAAAGCTGGGCAGACCGCCCTGGATCGAAGCCAGATCGCCCACGCGCGGCACATCGAGGCCAAGCGCAATGACAAGAACGGCCACGATGCCGATCCCGGCCAGCGGCGCGGGCACCGCCTTGGTGATGCGTGGCATGACCCAGATGATCGCCATGGTCAGCGCGACCAGCGCCAGCATCATGACCAGGGGTCCACCAGACAGCCATTCGCCACCGCCGACGCCGTGGCCCGTGTTCTGAACCGTGCCCGGCACTTTGAATTGCGTCATCTGGGCCAGGAAGATCACGATCGCCAGGCCATTCACAAAGCCCAGCATCACCGGATGCGGCACAAGTCGGATGAACTTCCCAAATCGGAAGACACCGGACAGAATCTGCAAAATTCCCATCAAAACGACGGTTGCGAACAGGTATTCCACACCATGCGTCGCAACGAGGCTGACCATGACGACAGCAAGCGCACCCGTCGCGCCTGAGATCATGCCCGGACGTCCGCCGATCAACGCGGTGATCAGGCCAACGATGAACGCTGCATACAACCCGACCAAGGGGTGGACACCAGCGACAAAGGCAAAGGCCACCGCTTCCGGCACCAAGGCCAAGGCCACGGTCAGACCGGCCAAAAGCTCGATCCGCCAACGCTCGGGCGTCAGTTCGGTGCCAGTGGAATTGGTCGTAAAGCCGCCAAATACGGCTGCGAGGGCGCGCGCCATGTGTGCCTCAATGTCTGCTGATGTTCTGTTCGCTTGCGCGCGGCATAAACGCTCAGGTCCAGCAAGGCACGGCATTCATCCGCATACCCGCTATGCAGACGGCAATTGGCACCCGGCTCGATATGCACAACCCTTTATAATTAATGTGTTATTTTCATATCGAGCGGCATTTCCGCACAGCGCATCAATTCCCGGCCAAATGACGTGAAATTCCCGCATCATCACGCCCCAAGACTTGCGCGGCAGGTCCGCTTCCGCCCTTATGATGACATTTGACGGAGGATTTCATGCGCGGGACATATCTTGGCATCATTGGCGGCAGCGGCGTCTATGACATCGACGGTCTGGAACACCCACGCTGGCAAAAGGTCGAGAGCCCATGGGGCGCGCCTTCGGACGACATCCTGACCGGTGTACTGGACGGCGTGCGCATGGCGTTTCTGCCGCGTCACGGCCGCGGGCATGTTCATTCCCCGACGACGGTGCCCTACCGGGCCAATATCGACGCGCTGAAGCGTTTGGGTGTCACGGATGTCATCAGTGTTTCGGCCTGCGGGTCCTTTCGGGAAGATATGGCGCCCGGCGATTTCGTTCTGGTCGATCAGTTCATCGACAGGACCTTTGCGCGTGAGAAAAGCTTCTTTGGCTCGGGCTGTGTGGCCCATGTCAGCGTCGCGCATCCGACTTGCCCGCGGTTGGGCGAAGCCTGCAAGGCAGCTGCGGCACAGGCCGGCATAAAGCTGCACGACGGCGGCACCTATCTGGCGATGGAAGGTCCGCAGTTCTCATCCCTCGCGGAAAGCAAGCTCTACCGGGATGTCTGGGGCTGCGATGTGATCGGCATGACGAACATGCCTGAAGCCAAACTCGCCCGTGAAGCAGAGCTTTGCTATGCCTCGGTCGCGATGATCACGGACTACGACAGCTGGCATCCGGATCATGGCGAAGTCGACGTCAGCGACATCATCGCGACCCTGACAGGCAACGCCGCAAAAGCGCGCGACTTGATCCGCCACTTGCCCCACCTCTTGTCAGACGCCCCGGCCCCCTGTCCCGACGGGTGTGACCGCGCGCTGGAGACAGCCATCATGACCGCCCCGGAGAAACGCGATCCGAACCTGATGGCGCAACTTGATGCCGTCGCCGGTCGTGTTCTGGGCGGCTGATCCAGATCCTCTGTTTTCAAATACCCAAGTTTCGCGCCCCGACGCTCAGAGGTTCGCGACCTCGTCAGGCGCCACGCTGCCCATGACGACCTTCTGGCCAATGGCAATTGCCGGGGTCCCCCAGATGCCCAGACGCTCTGCCGCGCGACGGGTCTGCAACAACCTGTCGGTCACCGCGGCGCTTTCCATGTCGACGAGCAATTGATCGCCATTCAGCCCTTGAGACTCGGCCGTGCGCTTGAAGAAACTCGGGGTGGGCCGGATCGGGGTTGCGTGAAACAAGATATGCATAGCGCCCTTGTCGCCTTGCATTTCTGCCGCGACGGCAGCACGGGCGACCCGTTCTGAGAACGCACCGAAGAAGGGCAAGGCATGGTAATGCACCTGCCCCGGGTAGGCAGAGGCCAGCGCCGGTACCAAACGACGGCAATGCGGACAGAAGGCATCCGAAAAGACGGCCAGCTTCTCGTCCCTCGGATAGACGGTCTGGCGCAACTCGGATGCCGGCAAGGGATCAATGGCTTCGTCATCCAACCCAAGAAGAACGGCATCCGAAGGGGACGCGCTGACATCGCCAAGCTCTGCTATCTGCCAGCCGGGCGCACCTTCAATCGACGTGAAACTCAGCTTCTCGGGTCGACCAAGATAAAGTTGCCAGCCCGTCGCCACTGCGACGAGCCCACCGAGGACTGCAAATGCGCCGCGTCGGCTGGTGTTTTGCGCCATTTGTCTTGTCTCGCTCTCGCGTCTGTCGGAGAAGACTGTCGAAGCCTATCAAGGAGACTGTCAAGTGCCTGAGCAGAAGACTGTCAAAGATTATATACGCACAATCGTCGACTTCCCGAAGGAAGGCATCATGTTCCGGGATGTCACGACGCTGTTCTCGGACCCGCGCGGATTTCGTATAGCCGTCGACCAGCTGCTGCATCCCTACGCTGGTCAGCGGATCGACAAGGTGGTCGGTCTGGAAGCCCGGGGTTTCATCCCCGGCGGCGCAATTGCACACCAGCTGTCCGTGGGCTTTGTCCCCATCCGGAAGAAGGGCAAGCTGCCCGGTGCCACCCTGTCGGAAGCCTATACGCTCGAATACGGCGAGGCGGTGATGGAAATCCATGACGACGCCATTCAACCCGGTGAGACGGTCCTCGTCGTCGATGACCTGCTGGCCACAGGCGGCACCGCCGAAGCCGCGATCAAGCTGATCGAACGGGCCGGCGGCGATATTATCGGCTGTGCCTTCATCATCGACCTGCCGGATTTGGGCGGGCGCAAGAAGCTGGAGGGTCTGGGGATGGACGTTCACACCTTGTGCGAATTCGAGGGCGACTAACCTTTTGTTAAGTCACCCCGTGCCAAAACAAGGTCACTGCAGTCAGGTTCATTGAAGAGTGGACGCCCCGCCCAAGCCGGCGGGGCTTTTTTTGTCAGGGGCGGGGAATGTGCGCGGCCGACGACAGGGGAAACCACTTTTTGAACCGCGAACAGATGGTGCTGTCGCCGAGGACGGTGATGCGCTCTGCCGCCAGAGATTCCGACAACGCAATGTCGCCCATCCAGACGCCAGCCAATTCATGTGACGTGGTCGAGACATAGGCGGAAACATCCTTGCCCGGATCTTCGTAACACAGGTCGCGCGACGCACCATCGCAGACAAGCCACCACTTTTTGTATTCGTCGAGGTCCGAGAACTGAAAACACAGCACAGATTCCCCGCCCGGCAGCTCTTCCGAGACAATGTTGCGTTCAACATCGAACATCAGGAACGCCACATCCATCTCGTCGCTGCGCAATTCGTCCCGCGCCCAGCGCATGCCCCAGACAACCAACGACTCGATCACTGGCGCCAATTCCTTGCCCGCCGGTGTCAGGTGGTATTCGAAACCGCGTTGTCCGCTGATGGGCCGCTTGGTGACGACGCCGTTGGCCTCAAGCTCCTTCAGGCGCGTGTTCAGGACGGTCGGCGAAATTCTTGGCATGCCTTTCTGCAGCCGTGAAAACCGTGTGCTTCCCAAGAGAAGCTCTCGCACAATGAGCAAAGACCAAGTGTTACCGAGGATCTCGGCCGACTTGGCGACTGGGCAAAACTGGCCGTATTTCATCGTGGACCACGCTAACTACGCGAAACGTAGTTGAATACTACGTGTGGCGAAGTAGTCCGGCAAGCGGGTCGGACGCTACCCCTCGGCCATCACCGCAAACGCAAAGGAGAAACGCGATGATGGACTTTGTCACCAGTGCCCTGAAGATCTTCGGGATCGTCTTTCTGAGGTTCAGACCCATTCCCCGGATCTGGAATGTCTGGCTTGTCGGCGTGAATCTGGGCTGTCTCTACTTTATCGGACATATCGAGGCGCAAGTGGTTCTTGCGACCACGCTGGCCTCGGTCGTCTTTCAGACCTTCATTTTCCAGAAGATAGCCTTCACCCGCATTCTGGGCATTGGCCATGCTCTCTGGATTCCCATGTTTGCATGGCTGGCAACACGGCTGGATGCCATCGCGGGCCACCCGGATTTGCAGGCGTGGCTGGTGGTTCTGACCGTGACGAATGCTGTTTCCTTCATCGTCGACAGCACAGATGTGATCCGCTTCGCCAAGGGCGAACGCGCGCCACACTACAGCTGGAGCTGAAGGAATGGAGGTGTTCACTCTGGAAGCTTTGGGGTTCGCCGCTGGTGCGACGAACCTCTACAGCTCGGTCCCGCAGCTGGTCGCAAACTTCCGCAACCCGGAACTCGTACGTGGCCAGAATGTCTCGCGGAACTGCTACCAATTCGCGGGCAATGCACTTTGGCTGGCTTATGGTTTGTCGGCAGGATCGGTATCCATGACGGTCTTTGCAGGACTTGGATGCGCTATGGCCGGGGCACTCTGCGCGCAAACGCTGAAAGTCAATCGGACCGGGCCTCTGGCACGGTCCCGCCATACGGTGGCCGCCTTACGTGGCGCCGCAGCCTAGCAATAAGGTCTGGCGACCCTCAGACCACCTCGATCCATGTTTTCATGCCGGACGCCTGATGCCCCAGCATGTGGCAATGCAAAAGCCACTTGCCGGGGTTGTCCAGCACAACACGAATGCGGCGCGTCGTTCCTCTTTGCACAAGCGACGTGTCGCGAAGATCGCCCAGCATGCCGTCCTCTGTCAGTTCGTGGAAGTGGTGGCCATGCAGATGGATGCCGTGTGGCCAACGGGTGTCGTTGATCAGGGCGAACTCTGCCGTCTCACCCTGCTCTGCGCGAAGGAGCGGCGCCTTTGGCATCCCCGAGGCGCCATTGAACGCCCAGATGTCATCGCCAGCGTGGCCGCCGCCCATCGCGCCGCCTTCCATACGAATGTCGATGCGATGATCGGGCGTATCGCTTGGGCGCGTGATATAGGAAGCCTGCAATGCCGGGATGTCGTCCGTGGCAGGCGACGGGTTTTCGCCATCGAGGGCAAGGCCGCCCATATCGATCAGGCTGTCCCGCGCGATGAAACCGAAGTTCACCGCCGCCGTCACGTCGCCGATGATATCGACCCGCTGCGCTGGCGCGATTTCCAGATCTTCCAGCACGCGCGGTGTTGGAAGGCCCATGCCGTCCAGCGCGACGATCTTTCCATCCAGCCCCGTGACCCGGACGGGAAAGACACGCGCCGTCGCGGCGTTGATGATCCGAAGGCGAATGCGATCGCCCAGCCGCACACGGTCTTGCGAAGGCAATGTCATCGCATAGTTCCCAAGACGCCCGGCGTGCGAGAAGTCGTGCCGGTTGCCAAACCCTTCGGCCTGCCGGCCCTCCTCGTCCAAACGCCAGTCATCCAGCGTGACGGTGATGTCCGCATCGACCTTGGGCGGAACGCGATCTTCGATGATCAGGGGGCCATACAACCCGCGCGCGACTTGTTCCCAGGACCGATGGTGAGAGTGGTACCAGTATGTCCCGGCATCCGGCGGCCGGAAGCTGTAGTCGAAGCTTTCTCCTGGCCCGACCAAGGGCTGGGTCATCCCCGGAACGCCGTCCATGGCATTTACCAGGCGAATACCGTGCCAATGGATGGCAGAGGGGGCGTCGGTGCCATTTTCAAAACGGATCTCGGCGATTTCACCCTGACGGAAACGAAGCTCCGGACCCGGTGTGGACCCGTTAAAGCCCAAGAGTGCCGTCGGCGGCTGCCCCTCGCCCAGAATATCAAGGGTGGCGGGGCCAGACCGCAGGACGAAGGGTGATGCAAGACTGGCCCGTGGCAACACCGCCGCGGCTGCCACGGCCCCGATCAAGCTGCGTCGGGTCAGTCGCATGGCACCTACTCCGCCGCTGCGGTGCGCATGGCCGCCTGAGCGCAGTGACACGAGGCACCGACCGGCTGATCCGACCGCGCTTCGGCCAGTTTCAGCTTCTGGCCGATGATCCGGGCCTCTGCCGTGTCACCTTCTCCTTTTGCGCGCAGCACGGCATCGAGGCCCTTCAAGCTCCAGATATTGTCAGGGTGGATGCAAGCGCGCGGCAGATTTCCCGCCAACCCCAGATCTTCTCGGTAGGCCTGTTCAGCCAGATCGAGGCGGCCTTGCTCTAACGAGAGCGCACCAAGGGCATGTCGGACGGGCTGCATCCAGCCCCACGGTTCGTCATAAGGCAGCGCGTCTTCAAGTTCGATCGCGCGGGCCAGATGGGCGAAGGCCACATCATAGTTCGCTTTGCGATACTCAAGCTCTCCGGCCAACATTTCCTCGGCCACATCCAAAAGGTCGATGCAGCGGACGTTGTGTGAATGCCGGCTTTCGGGAACGGTCTCCCGCGCGGCGCGAAACGCCTCCTGTGCAGCTTCGGCTTCCGCGACATTGCCCAATGCCGCATGCGCAACGCCTTTGGCATAAAGCTGCGTGGCCGTGGTGTAGCAGTAGAGCGTTTGATCCTCAGGCAGTGGATCGTCGATGATGTCCTGCCAGCGGCCAAACCGGATCTGCACATGCGTTTTGGTGGAGATGTTGTTTTCCATGAAATCCGCCATGGGCGGGCTTTCGATGCGTAGGAATTCTTCCGGCAGTTGCCGCACAATTTCATGCGACAGTTCAATCGCCGGATCATATTGGCCAAGGAACATCGCGCCGTAGATCGCGAACTGGTAATTGTGCATCCGGTAGGCTGTGTAGAAGTTCAGATCGCTTGTCGCCTGAACGATCCTGAGGTCTGCTTCGATCCCCTTCTGGTTCCAAAGCAGCGTGTCTTTGTAGGCCCCGCATTGCACGTCGATGTGCGTCGGCATGTGGATGAGGTGCCCCGCGTCCGGCACCAGTTCGCGCAGATGATCGCCCGCAACCAGAGCTTTTTCGGGTGTTGGCGACATCTCCATCAAGTGGACATAGAGGTGCAGGATGCCGGGATGCGCGCGCCCCGCATCTGTGTCCACGAAACGTTCCAGAACGGTCTGCGTGGCGACGGTTTCAGCATCCGTCCCGACGGTGCCTTCGGCGAAGTTCCACATCTTCCAAGGCGTCTGGTTCATCATCGCTTCGGCATAGATGGCGCCGATATCGATATCGTCGGGGAACGCCTCATGCACTCTGCGCATGGCGGCGGCATAGTCATCGTTCCACGGGCCTTGATGCTTGATGGGTTCGCGCTGGGGATAGCGGGCTGGAAGAGCTTCGATCAGCGCGCGTTCTTCCGGCGTCACTTGCGACGTCAGCGCCATCGCGGCAGATGTCGCGTCGAACGCCGTCGCAAGCGCTGTGGTCTTGGTGGCCCAGTCCATCATCCACCATTCGAAGTTGTAATTCGGGCCGCTGGCATAAGCGACGCCCCAATGCGCCATGGCACAGTTCGGATCGAACTCCAGCGCGCGCTGAAAGCAAACCACGGCCAGATCGTGATTATAGGCCCAAGTCCAGATCAGCCCGCGATCAAACCATGCCTGCGCTTCGGGCGACGTTGTCGTCACCTTTCGCGAATAGCTGCCGGTGTCGAGGTCTTCGATATCCATTGCCGTTCCCCGCATTGTCCCGGGAAAACGCTACGCCGAAGACCAGCTTTTGTTAAGTCTTGCGATCAATCCGCCGGGAGGACGGCGCCTGGGTTCATGATGCCCAGCGGGTCAAGCGCGCCTTTGATCGCGCGCATCGCGGCCAAGCGGGCAGGATCACCATAGCGCTGTGCCTCGCCCACCTTGAAGCGACCGACGCCATGCTCGGCGCTGAAGACGCCACCGAACGCGGCCGCCTGGTCGTGCACAAGGCGGGTGACTTCAGGCCTGAGGTGCAAGACCTCGGCCTTGGTGACGCCCTTGGCCGGGAACACGTTGAAGTGCAGATTGCCGTCGCCCAAGTGGCCGAACGCGTTGACTTGCAGCGCACCAAGCGCCGTGACCTTCGGTTCTGTCGTGGTCATGAATTCGGCAACCGCGCCAAGAGGCAGCGCGATGTCGTGACTGGCGACGGCCCCCACGGCCCGGTTGGCCGCCGGGATAGTCTCGCGCAGCGTCCAGAAGTGGTCCCGCTGTGCATCGGATTGCGCCATTTGTCCGTCGGTGACGAGGTCTTCTTCCAAGAGCGCGGCGAAAACCTTCTCTAGCGCCGCCGAAGGATCCGTCGCCGGCCCCGTGCCGATTTCCACCAATACTGACCATGGGGGTGCGTCATCGAAGGGTTGCCGAAGGTCGGGAAAATGCGTCGCCAAGAAACCCAGCGCCGTGGACGAAACCAGTTCAAAGGCCGAAACAGCTTCGCCAACCTCATGGCGCAACCGCGACAGTAGCGTGAGCGCCGCCGCCGGATCACGCACGGCCAGAAAGGCCGTTGCGCGCCGCGCTGGTTTTGGCTGAAGCGCGAGAGAGGCGGCGGTGATGATGCCAAGGGTGCCCTCGGAACCAATCAGAAGGTTCTTCAGGTCATAACCTGTGTTGTCTTTCCGAAGCCGCTTCAGTCCATGGTAGACCGACCCGTCCGGCAAGACAGCCTCCACCCCCAGACATTGCGCACGCGCCGTGCCGTAGCGCAGAACGTTCAGGCCGCCGGAATTCACGCTGAGCCCTGCGCCAATGGTCGCCGTGCCTTTGCTGGCATAGCTCAGCGCAAAAAGCTGGCCCGCGTCATCCGCAGCGTTCTGAATGGCTTCGATCGTCATGCCCGCTTCGGCGACCAGCGCCTGTTCATCTGCATAGACTTCACGAAGCTTTGTCATTCTTTCGAGCGAGAGCAGCATGGGCGCCGGACCGACAGGATTGACCTGACCGCCAACCAAACCGGTGCCGCCGCCGTAAGGGATGATGCCGACGCGCGCCTCACCAGCGGCCTTGACCGCGGTGGCCACCTCTTCCGTGGTGCGCGGGCGCACGACAAGCCCGCCAACCCCGGTCATGATACCGCGCGGTTCTTCCAGATATCGGGCCTCGGCCATCTCGATGCGGGCATCGGGCAGCAGGGATTTCAGTCTTGTCGCAAATGCGTCGTCGGCAGGTTTTAGTGTCATTCGTCCTCTACGCGCAGGAAGCGCGGTTGCAAGACCACCACGGTTGGGCGGTCAGGCAAAGTCCGAAGTGACACCTCGATCGATCTTTGTCCCGAATTTTCGACGGCAAAGTCGCTGCCAACCGCCGTCACGAAGCGTTCGAGCGAGAATGGCGACCACCAGTGCATCGGTATGACGATGGAGGATTTGAGGCGTCCGACAATCTTGGACATGGTTGGCAGGTCCACGGTCAGCCCACCATCCACTGCCGCCATGACGACATCCAGCCTGCCGATGGCGGCATATTGCGCTTCGGTCGGCTCGTGGTGCAGGTGCCCAAGATGACCGATACAGAGGCCTGCGACCTCGAATATGAAAATCGAATTGTTGTCGCGGATGCGCGTTCCCAGATCCCGGCCCCGTATATCGGTTGTGACGTTCCGGATCAGAAGATCGTCGAACTCAAGGTAGTGGTCAGCGGGTTCGCCCTGTTGACGCCAGCCTTCCAGCACGTGCGGAATGTTGGGGTCGGGAAAGGCGGTCCAGTGGCTGCCATGTGCATTGTTCATCGTGACGATATCGGGCTGCATTTGCGTCGCGCCGATGAAACCATTGTAGTCCGTCACGATGTCTTGCCCGGCGGGCGTTTGAATCAGGAACATCGAATGATCGATGTACGTGATGCGGACCGTGAACTCGTCGGCTGGCGGGGTTCCAAGACTGGCCAATTGGATATACCGCGCGCCGGGCAAATTCTCGGCCACGGCGATACAATGGCTCAATCGTCGGTCCTGCGCCTCTGCTGCCAGCGGCAGCCACAATGAAGCAATGACGAAAAGAATGCGTTTAAAGCCCATCTCAAATCTCCCCTGCTGAAAGACAAGATAGCGCGTTCGCCGTCACCTCAAGCGTCGGATACGCGTCCGCGCCGGTCGCCCCGCAAATTGGCGTAAAGCACATGGTTCCGCCAACGCCCGTTGATCTGAAGATAGCTCTGCGCCACGCCCTCGTACTTGTAGCCGCATTTTTCCAGCAATCCTCGGGAAGCCGCATTTTCGGGCAGGCAGGCGCTTTCAAGACGGCTGAGGTCCAAGACGTGAAAGGCGTGGTGCACGAGGGCCGTCAAAGCTTCTTTCATGTATCCTTCGCGGGCGTATTTTTCACCGATCCAATACCCGATCGTGCCAGCCTGCGCCGGGCCCCTGCGAATGTTGTCGAGCGTGATGGCCCCAAGCAGGGCACCGTCATGGCGACGTTCCAGAAAAAGCGGCAGCGCGGTCCCTTGAGAGATCGAGCGATTGGCCCAATAGACGCGGTTGACGAAGCTTTTACGCGTCAAGTGATCGTTGGCCCATGATGGCTCCCACGGGACAAGAAAGTCGGCGCTGGTTTCGCGAAGTGCTGCCCAGCCGCGCCAATCAGCGTGAACGGGTGGGCGCAACACCATGCGTTCGGTGTCGATCCGGACCTTCCCCCGAAGGCGCAGCATCAGGCAGCCAGCCTCTCCGTCAGATCGCCTAGATGCGGTGCACCAGCGACCGGACCATAGAGAGCCAGCGCGGCCGAACCGGCATCTGCTAGACCGGCGGCAAAGGCCCGGACGTCGCGCGTGCCAACGGCGTCGATATGGTCGATCGTTTCCTGCAATTCCGGAACGCGGTCCCAGATCGCCAGAAGCCGCGCCAGGCGTTCAGCCCGGCTGGACGGGCTTTCAAGGCCCATCAGCAGGCCGGCTTTCATCTGCGCCCGCGCGCGTGCCACTTCCGCTTCGCTCATGTCATCGGCGGCGCGTTTCAACTCGTCCATCGTCAGCTCGGCCAGTTCGCCGACCTCTTCGCCCGACGTGCCCGCATAGATCGTGGTCAGGCCGCTATCCGCATAAGCCCCGGTCTGCGCAAAAATCGTATAACAAAGACCGCGACGTTCACGCGCTTCCTGAAAGAGGCGAGACGACATGCCGCCGCCGAAGGCCGTCGCGAAGATCTGAGCCGTATAGACCGCTGGATCGCGGTAGCCCGGTGTCTCGAAGGCCATGGCGATATGGGCCTGTTCAAGATCCTTGACCTCGCGCCGTTCGCCCCCTTGGAAGCGGGCCGCATCCACGCCGCCGCAGGTCCATGCGGACAAGTGGCCAAAGGCCTTCTCTGCCGCCTTGACGATCTGGTCGTGATCAACCCCGCCCGCCGCAGCAATGATCATGTTCGAGGGTGCATAGCGTTCGCCCACGAAGGTGCGCAGGTCCTCGGCACCAAAACCTTCCACGCGGTTCGGAGGACCAAGGATGGTGCGGCCAAGGGGCTGATCGGGAAATGCGGTTTCCTGAAGCCAGTCGAAAATCACGTCGTCCGGCGTGTCATGCGCTTGCCCGATCTCTTGCAGGATCACATGCCGCTCGACCTCGATCTCGTGCGGATCGAAGACCGGGTTCAGCACGATGTCCGAGATCACGTCGAGCGCGAGTTCCGTGTCATCAGACAGAACTCTGGCATAGTAGGCCGTCATCTCGCGCGAGGTATAGGCGTTGATGAAACCGCCGGCGTCTTCGATGGCCTCTGCAATCTGCAGGGCGCTGCGCTGCTTGGTGCCTTTGAAGGCCATGTGTTCAAGGAAATGCGCGATGCCGTTCTGCTCGACCCGTTCGTGGCGACCGCCTGCCGTCACCCAGACACCAAGCGATGCAGATTGCAGGCCGGGCATGTGTTCGGTGACGACGCGGACGCCGTTTGGCAGGCGGTGAAGCTCTACGGTCAAGAGGCGCGTTTCTCCCTGATCTTGGCCTCAATGGCCTGAAGGTCGTTCTCGACGCGGGTAACCCGCTCGGAACGGTCATAAAGGTCCGCCATGCGTGATGGAAGGGGGGGCCGTATTCCGGTCGCCGCTTCGACGGCGTCGGGGAACTTGGCCGGGTGCGCGGTGGCGAGGGTAACGGTGGGCAAGGCGATGTCGTGGTGGTCTTCCGCCACGTCCAGACCAACGGCCGTGTGCGGGCAGACAAGCTCTTGTGCGTCCGCCAGTGTGGCGGTGATCCGGGCCGAGGTTTCTTCCTCGCTGACCGCGCCGCTGGCGAAATGCTCGGCAATCGCTTGATGCGCACCTTGGCTGATGGCGAAGCCTCCGGATGTCTTCAACTCGTCCATGAGCTGGGCCACGGCAGCGCCGTCGCGTTCATAGGCGTCGAACAAGAGGCGTTCGAAGTTCGAAGAGACCTGGATATCCATCGACGGGCTGATCGATGGCTGAACCGTTCCGGTCCGGTATTCACCCTCCCGAAGGGCGCGGTCCAGAATGTCATTCT
>CAZMKY010000312.1:0-7242 GCA_964566835.1 uncultured Rhodobacterales bacterium | reverse complement strand
GCTTCACCGCGAGCCGCTTTATACCAACCGCAGGGATCTGGTGGACAAATACGCCACCTATGATGACCGCAAGTTCTATCGTCTGCCGACGCTCTATGCGTCGATCCAGTCAAAGGACTTCTCGTCTGACTATCCAATGATCCTCACCTCCGGCCGACTGGTCGAATACGAGGGCGGTGGCGATGAGACGCGGTCGAACCCGTGGCTGGCTGAGCTTCAGCAGGACATGTTCGTCGAGATCAATCCACGCGATGCCAATAACCTTGGCATTCGCGACGGATCTCAGGTCTGGGTCGAAGGTCCGGAAGGCGGCAAGGTCAAAGTCATGGCCATGCTAACCGACCGGGTGGGCGAAGGCGTGGCCTTCATGCCCTTCCACTTCGGTGGTCACTTCCAAGGCGAGGATCGCAGGTCGAAATATCCGACTGGCGCGGACCCCTATGTCTTGGGTGAATCGACCAACACAGCACAGACCTATGGCTACGACTCCGTTACGCAGATGCAGGAGACGAAAGCCACTCTGTGTAAGATTTCGGCGGCTTAAGGGAGGACCGGAAAATGGCAAGAGCAAAGTTCCTCGTCGACGCCGAACGCTGCATTGAATGCAACGCTTGCGTCACGGCCTGTAAGAACGAGCACGAGGTGCCCTGGGGCATCAACCGGCGCCGGGTTGTCACCATCAATGATGGTCGTCCCGGTGAGCGTTCGATTTCGGTCGCATGCATGCACTGTTCAGACGCGCCATGCATGGCCGTCTGCCCGGTGGATTGCTTCTATCAAAGCGAAGAAGGCGTGGTCCTTCACTCCAAGGACCTCTGCATCGGCTGCGGTTACTGCTTCTATGCATGCCCCTTCGGTGCACCGCAGTTTCCGCAAGCGGGCAACTTCGGCAGCCGGGGCAAGATGGACAAGTGTACGTTCTGTGCCGGTGGCCCTGAAGACGACATGTCCACGGCCGAGTTCCAAAAGTACGGGCGCAACCGTATCGCGGAAGGCAAACTGCCGAGCTGTGCCGAGATGTGTTCGACCAAGGCGCTTCTGGCCGGTGACGGTGACGATGTCTCGGACATCTACCGCGAACGTGTCGTGGCACGTGGTTTCGGCTCCGGCGCATGGGGCTGGGGCACGGCTTATGGTCAAAAAGGCGGCTGAAGCCTAGAAAATAGTCACAAACCTGTGACGATGACGCGGCGTCCTTTGCTAAGGGCGCCGCGTTTTTGCTTTATGATAGTTGCCGCAACGGAATTTTGGGCCACTGTCACGCCAATGGAAGATCACAAGACCTGCCTTGGTGAGCTACGACTGCTTAATCGCCGGGCGTGGGCCGCCCGTTGGCGGTGCAGACGAGATAGCAGCCGCTCAGCGGCCCGTGTTCTGGACCATATTCATGATGGTCCGGTCAACGGCTGCGACGTTGAGAAAGGGTATGCGCACAGAACACTTGCCTGGCAGGCAAAGTGGCGTGGCGCGTTTGAAGACGGGATGACCTTTTGCTTGAAGGCGGAAGAGGGCTTGTCCGAAGCGCAGCACCCCGTCGCGCGTGCGGATCTCTACAGCATCCTCGGTGTCGTCCATTACAGCCGGAACCGATTGGACCTGGCAAACTGTGCTGTGGGCCGAGGTCTCGCGATACTCCCAAAAGGTGAAGCGGCCCGTCATGCCGAGATCGACCTGCTGACAACGCTCGCGTCGGTTCAGCGCTATGCCGGACAATCCGCGCGGGCCAACGTTACGCTTGGAAGGGCGCTGGACCTCGCCGAACGCGATGAATTGGCAAGGGTTGAGCATAACGTCGCCCGGTGTGTTCTGGCCGACAATGATGCAGAGCAGGCCCTGCCACATGCCGAAGCGGCTGTGGCATTGGCCAGAGAGCATACGAATAATGTCGTGCTTCCCTATGCGCTCGAAGTTCTCGGGGATTGCTACCAGAATATCGGTGAGCTGGACGCCGCGGGTGCGGCCTTCTGCGAAGGGCTTCAATTGGCGATGGCGGACGAGGACTTGCGTGCTGAATGTCAGATTTTGCACAAATTTGGCCAGCTGGAGCTGAAACGTGGCGAGCCGGAAAAAGCACTGGACCTGTTTCAGCATGGCTGCCTGATCGCCGGCAGAATGAACTACGGCCTTTGGGCAAAGTCGCTGACGCTCGACAAGGCAGAGGCGCTCGAAGCGCTGGGTCGGATCGACGAAGCGCTTGAGGCGCACAAGACGGCTTGGGGTCTTGTCGCTGAAACACGCACTTAGCGCCCAGGAAAGCGTCTTTTTCTTTTCCGAAGCCTCTGGCTGCACTACCATCTTCAAGCAAACGCAGGCGAAATGACCTGCGATGATGGGGAGGAAGTGTCATGGATCGTCTGAAGTTCGGCCTGCTTACAATTCTGGCCGTTTTCACTTTGAGCTTTGCGACGCCGGGATTGGCGCAAGACAACGGGACTGATGCGCGCGAAGCCACGGGTGGCGCACAGACCCTCGAAGACATCCTGCGCCGTCAGCGCGGTGAAGAAGTCGACAACGCCTTCAGGTCAACTGCGACAGGTGATCCGAACCGGGCCGCGGCAACAACGGACCAGCTTGGGACGCTGGGCGGGTCGTCCGATCCGGAGTTGTGGCGTGCACTTCGCTTTGGGTCTGCCGACATCACGACCACTGCAGGCAATCCGGGGGCGAACCTTTTGGTCCAGGATTCCGGTATGGCGTGGTTGCAGTTCCGCCAAGGACCGCTTCGTGTTTACGGAGGCTACTTTCTTCTGGGCGTACTGGCCGTCGTCGCATTGTTCTTCCTGCTTCGCGGTCGGATCCGCATCGACGGAGGACGTTCCGGCGTAACGATCGAGCGGTTCAAGGCGGTGGAGCGGTTCGGGCACTGGCTGTTGGCCGGGTCTTTCATTCTTCTTGCGATTACTGGGCTCTGGAGCCTTTTCGGCCGCAAGAACCTGATCCCGCTGATCGGGCAAGACGCCTATGCCACGACCGCGCTTTGGGCCAAGTGGGTGCACGACAACGTCGCCTGGGCCTTCATGCTTGGCGTCGTGATGGTTTTCGTCATGTGGGTCTTCCACAACATTCCGAACCGACACGACCTTGTCTGGCTCGCGAAGGGCGGTGGGCTATTCTCCAAGAATTCGCATCCACCCGCGCGAAAGTTCAACGCCGGACAGAAGATCATCTTCTGGGGCGTGATTGTCCTCGGCGTGTCGATTTCGCTCTCGGGCCTGTCGATGCTTTTCCCGTTTGAGCTGCCAATGTTCGCCAAGACCTTCGTGGCGCTGAACAGCACTGGCCTGCCGGAAGCGCTGGGCTTCGGTGTCTTGCCGGAAACGCTGACGCCGCATGCGGAAATGCAATTGGCGCAGGCGTGGCATGGCATTGTCGCCTTCGCCTTCATTGGACTTATCATCGGCCACATCTATCTGGGCTCTCTCGGAATGGAGGGCGCCTATGACGCGATGGGCTCTGGTGATGTCGACCTACAATGGGCGAAAGAGCACCACGGCCTCTGGGTTGAAGAGCTTGAAGCCCAGTCGAAAGAGACGCCATCGGGATCTGGCGCAACACCGGCTGAGTGATGCGCCTCGCGCTTGTCCTGATCTTTACCGGAAGTCTTGCTGCCCCCGCCGGGGCGGCAGACTTTCGGACGTTGGCAGGGCACGGCGGGCCGGTCATGTCGGCAGAAATCGGGCCAGACGGGGAGTATGCCCTGACAGGCAGTTTCGACAACTCTGTGGGATACTGGGATTTAACCAGTGAAGGCGTGGTCTGGCTTGAGGGGCACCGAGCTGCCGTCAAGACGGTCATGTTCCTGGATAAGACAACGGCAGCCAGTGGTGGCGACGATTTTGCTGTGCGGATATGGGACCTCTCGTCCGGTCAATTGAAACGCACGCTGTCTGGTCACCAAGGGCAGGTTGCAGGTCTTGCTTTGTCTCCCGATGGTCGGCGATTGGCCTCTGCGTCGTGGGACGGCTCTGTCGGGATTTGGGATCTTGACGGCGACGCGCATCTATCGCTCACGGGCCATGGCGGTGTGGTCAATGACGTGGCCTTCGCACCGGATGGCCGGCTTTTCTCGGCCTCTGCCGATGGCACGATCCGCGTCTGGGACATCGAAGAGAGGGCCGAGGTCCGACGGTTGGTGAACCACGGATTTGGGGTGAACAAGCTTGTCCTGCATGAAGGCTGGCTGGCTTACGGAGCCGTCGACGGCGGCACACGCGTTATCGAGGCCGACACGGGCGAAGAGATTGCGGACCTGACAGCCGGACGGCGCCCAATTTTGTCACTGGCCCTTTCGCCTGATGGATCAGAGCTGTCTGTCGGGGATGGAGAAGGCTACGTCATGAGCGTCGCGACCGATGGCTGGCGCATCTCCGGAGACTTCAAGGCGGCCGGGAAGGGGCCAGTCTGGGCGCTGAGCTATTCGGCTGATGGGATCAGTCTTCTGGGGGGCGGGATTGATGATTTCGCGGTGATCTGGCCTGTCGCGGCAGATCTGGATGCGCCCGTAATGGGGAACACGCCGCGCGGCTTCCTCGCTGATCCCGATAGCCTGACGAACGGCGAACGCCAATACCGTCGCAAGTGCTCCATCTGCCATAGCCTCGAAGACGACGGCGTGCGCCGCGCAGGCCCTACGCTTTCAGGTATCATGGGGCGCGATGCCGGGGCTGTAGAGGGGTATGTCTACTCTGACACGGTTGCCAATCTGGGCTTCGCGTGGTCCGCAGACACCATAGATCAGCTTTTCGACATCGGCCCGGACGACTACATTCCGGGTTCCAAGATGCCGCAACAGAGGATCACTCGCCCGGAAGACCGTCAGGACCTGATAGACTTCCTGAGAAACAACACATGAGACAGGGAACCAAACGCTCATGAAAGCCATGCTGTCCGCCTTTGCTGCGATCGCCGTGATCTCCGTCGGGGCCTATTTTGGGCTCCACGAAGCAGGCTTCGGCTCCGCTGATCGACAGTCTTCATCGTCCGTGCGACTGGACTGAGGACTGACGATCTGTGAATGACCTTGTCGGCGGCGTCGCGGAAGCGATCCGCCTGATCTTCAGTTTTGACCCGGATCTCTGGGCGATTACGCTTCGATCGCTTCAGGTGACGCTCACGGCCGTCGCCATCGCGGCCCTGATCGGCGTGCCAATTGGGGCCTGGCTTGCGATCAGCCGATACCGGTTCCGCCGCGCGACCATTGCCCTTCTGAACGCGCTGATGGGACTGCCGCCGGTGGTGGTGGGGCTTGTCGTCTATATCTTGCTCAGCCGCGCAGGCCCGTTCGGCGTCTTCAATCTTCTCTTCACGCCGACCGCCATGATCATCGCGCAAGTGATCATCGTGACACCGCTGATTGCCTCGATCTCGCATCAGGCGATACGCGATCTCTGGGCCGACTATCACGACCTGCTGATCTCGCTGAACACATCCAAGCGCCAACGCATCCTGACGCTGGTCTACGACGCAAGGCGATCGCTTCTGACGGCGACGCTGGCGGGCTTTGGCCGGGCGATTGGTGAAGTGGGCGCGATCATGATCGTGGGCGGCAATATCGACAACGTGACACGCGTACTGACAACCGCCATCGCGCTAGAGACGTCGAAGGGCAACTTCGCGCTGGCCCTTGGGCTGGGCTTCATCCTGATTGCACTGGCCATCCTCGTGAACCTCGCCATGCACTGGATTAGCCGCACAGAACGGGAGGGGCGCTGGTGAGCGATCTCTTTCCACTGACCCTGAGTGATGTCGCTGTCCGGCGGCGTGGTAAATCCATAATCGGCCCAGTGAATCTGACTGTGGGCGGGCAGGGCGTCACAATCGTTCTGGGACCAAACGGTGCGGGCAAGACGACGCTTCTGCGGACGATGCACGGTGTGGAACGGGTGTCGCGGGGACAGGTCGCCTGGGGCTGCTCGCGTTCGGAGGCTGACTTGCGCCAGTCCTTCGTCTTCCAGCAGCCCATTCTCTTGCGCCGTTCCGCTTTGGAAAACGTGGTTTATCCACTGCGCCTGAGGGGCGCTGACAAAGCATCGGCAAAATCGAAGGCTATCGAAATGCTGGACATGGTCGGCTTGGAGGACGCCGCAACGCGGCCAGCACATGGCCTGTCCGGCGGCGAGCGGCAGAAACTTGCACTGGCACGTGCCTTGGCAACTGGGCCAGAGGTGCTTTTCCTCGATGAGCCGACGGCCAGCCTTGACGGTCGTTCAACGCGAGAGATCGAGACGGTCTTGGCAAACGCGCGTGCCGCCGGCGTCAGCCTTATCATGGCGACACATGATCTTGGGCAAGCGCGACGTCTCGCGGATGAGGTGCTCTTCCTTTATCATGGACGTATCCACGAAAGCGGTCCCGCGGACGCGTTTTTCGATCAGCCGCAAACAGTTGAGGCGAAGGCCTTTCTGAAAGGAGATATTTTGGAATGAGCCCTTGGCGTTTTGTCGTTTTGCTGGCCATGTTCTGGGCCAGCCCGGTATGGTCAGAGCCGTTGCGTATGGCTGTAACGACATCCTTTCACAACTCCGGCCTGTCTGACGTCCTTCTGCCAGAGATTGCAGCAGATACCGGTCTTGAGGTGCAACTTGTTGTGGTTGGCACGGGGCAGGCGATCCGGCTTGGCGTCGCGGGCGATGTTGACGCTATTCTCGTTCACTCACGCAAGGCAGAGGATGATTTTGTCGAGGCAGGCTTCGGCACCGCACGCCGCGAAATCATGTACAACGACTTCGTTGTCGTCGGCCCCGAAGATGATCCGGCTGGGGTGGCATCAGCCGCGACGGCAAGCGCTGCGCTGACGTCCATCGCGAACGCAGAAGCCCCCTTTGTCAGTCGCGGCGACGACAGTGGCACGCACAAACGCGAGCTCTCGCTTTGGGAGGCCGCCGGGCAGGACATAGAGGCGGCGGGATCTTGGTACCGCGCGACGGGGTCGGGCATGGGAGCGGCGTTGAATACGGCATCCGGCATGGGCGCTTATATCGTATCGGACCGGGCCAGCTGGCTGAATTTTGGAAACAAGGCGGGGCTTGCCATTCTGTTTGAAGGCGATCCGGCGCTCTTCAACCAGTACGCCTATATTCCCGTGAACCCAGAGGTGCATCCGCACGTCAACGATACCGGCGCGGATCGACTGGAAGACTGGCTGGTCTCGGACAAGGCCCAAGCCCTGATCGGGTCTTACACCATCGACGGGCAAGTGCTGTTCACGCCAAACGCCAAGGCGTCAGAGTGATGGTCGACTAC
>CAZMKY010000311.1:0-4825 GCA_964566835.1 uncultured Rhodobacterales bacterium | reverse complement strand
CGAAGGCGGCCCGGTTGAAGCCAAGGAAAGCCGCGCAATCCACCAGCCAGCGCCCGAATTTGCCGAACAGTCGACGGAATCGGAAATTCTGGTGACTGGCATCAAGGTTGTTGACCTGCTGGCCCCCTACGCGAAGGGCGGTAAGATTGGTCTCTTCGGCGGTGCCGGCGTGGGCAAGACCGTTCTCATCATGGAACTGATCAACAACATCGCAAAAGTGCACTCGGGCTACTCGGTGTTTGCGGGCGTTGGTGAACGGACCCGTGAAGGCAACGACCTTTACCACGAGATGATCGAATCCAACGTCATCAAGCCCGACAATCTGGAAGACAGCCAGGTTGCGCTGGTTTACGGCCAGATGAACGAACCTCCGGGAGCCCGTGCTCGTGTTGCCCTGACCGGCCTGACCTTGGCCGAGCAGTTCCGCGATCAGTCCGGTACCGACGTTCTGTTCTTCGTCGACAACATCTTCCGCTTCACGCAGGCCGGTTCCGAGGTGTCCGCACTTCTGGGCCGTATCCCGTCTGCTGTGGGCTACCAGCCGACACTGGCCACCGACATGGGCGCGATGCAGGAACGCATCACCTCGACCAAGCAAGGTTCGATCACGTCGATCCAGGCCGTCTACGTGCCTGCGGATGACTTGACCGACCCTGCACCGGCAACGACCTTTGCGCACCTCGACGCTACAACCGTTCTGAGCCGTGCAATTTCGGAACTCGGCATCTACCCGGCTGTGGACCCGCTCGACTCTACGTCGCGTCTTCTGGACCCGGCCGTCGTCGGCGAGGAGCACTACCAGGTTGCACGTGACGTTCAGGGTATCCTGCAGCGCTACAAGCAGCTTCAGGACATCATCGCCATTCTCGGCATGGACGAACTGTCGGAAGAGGACAAGCTGACCGTGGCACGTGCCCGTAAGATCCAGCGTTTCCTCAGCCAGCCGTTCGACGTGGCAAAGGTCTTCACCGGTTCCGACGGTGTTCAGGTACCGCTGACCGACACGATTTCGTCCTTCAAGGCCGTTGTCGCAGGCGAGTATGACCACCTGCCGGAAGGCGCCTTCTACATGGTTGGTGGCATCGACGAAGTCATCGCCAAGGCAGAAAAGATGGCGGCTGAAGCCGCCTAAGAGGAGCGATCATGGCCGATACAATGCAATTCGACCTCGTCGCGCCCGAGCGCCGGCTGGCGTCGGGCAAGGCGACGGCGGTGCGCATTCCGGGCACCGATGGCGACATGACGGCAATGCCCGATCATGCGCCAACGATCACGACGCTGCGCCCGGGCATCCTGTCCGTTGACTTGGAAAGTGGCACCGAGGACTTCGTCGTCACCGGCGGCTTTGCCGAGATCACGTCCGAAGGCACGACGGTTCTGGCAGAAGAAGCGCTGCCCAAGGGCGAAGTATCGTCCGAGTTCATGAGCGCCCGCATCGCCAAGGCCGAAGAAGCCCGCGATGCCGCCGAAGGCGACGCCGCTGATGCGGCCGCCAAACTCTTGGCCGACCTCGTCGCGGTCGGACAGGAAATCGGCGTCTGACCGGACTGTCCTGATAAGACATTCGAAACGGCGCCCTTTCGGGCGCCGTTTTTTCGTGTGGTGCACATGTGTCCGCCGACGACGGCGGACACAATGCTCTTGACCCTACAAATGTAGTTTCATTCTTTGCAGCCAGTTCGAGGTCAATGATTTGAACAGTTCCGGTTGCTCCCAAGCCAAACTGTGGCCTGCGCAATCGAGTGCAGCGAAGGTCGCGCGTGGATATTTCTCCAGGCAATCCATCATGTCCTGATATCCAGCCATAGCGTCTTGTCGACCATTGAGGACAAGACAGGGTTGCTCGAAGATGCGCTCCTTTTCGAAGACGTCAAAACTGAAGTTGAAGTTCGATTTGAGTCTTTCAGCCAGTCCTTGATCGGCCAGTTTCGACGCAGCAACTTTCGTCCGCTCAATCTTTTCAAGGATGTCGCTGCTTTGAACCACCAAGCGAGAGAATCTCGTCCTTGCTTCCGGCGAAGCGCTGTTCAGCTTTGTTTCTGGTATTCTCACGAGCGTTGTGTGGTCCGGTCGCCAGTCGACGGTCGCGCCGGGCATGCCGTCTGCTACGACAAGCATCATACCAAGCATGTCTTGAGGACGGGTATGAGCAAGGGCCATCGCATGATAGCTTCCGCGGCTCTCGCCGATTACCGCAAACGGCCTCCCACCGAATGCGTGCGTTGCAAAGTCACTAATCAGGCCGAAGACATCGTCCTGACTGACCACGCAGTCATTGACCAGTGAAGCGCCATGACCGGGCAGGTCAATGTAGACACGCTTCCAACCTTCGGTGCCTTTGAAGACCGGCTCGAACGCATCCTCCATGTGCCTGTGGTCGAGGCCTCCGCCGTGCATGATCAAAATCGGAGTGCCAGTGCCATGTTCCACGCTGTGAATTCGCCCATTGGCGAGTTCGACTTCCATTCTGGATCCTCAGGTCATTAAATTCGGGACAGCATACTCTCTTGAACTCTGCGTTGTCTCCCTGTTCTCCCTACGGCAGCGGAACTGTCGGGAGTGCGTCGCAGTGACAAACAAAAACGGCGCCTGAAGTGGCGCCATTTTGTTTGTGAAAGAGCATCTGGGTTCGAGATCAAAGCAACGGATTCTCCGTCGCCCTTACTCGACCGCTTGCAGACGATGCTAGTAAAGCCGCGTCTCTCGATCGCGATCGTGGTTGCCTTGAACTTCTTCGAGTGTCTCGCTGGTATCAACGGTCGACTTGACCCATTGGGCCAGAGTTGGTGCATCCGAAGCATGTTCCCACGCTTCAGGCGACCAAAGCCTTGAGCGAACAGTGGACTTTGAGCAGTGCATGAAGACCTGTTCGACATCGACAACCAACACAAGGTCGGGCAGGCGGCCATTGATCTCGAAACGAGCGCGCAACGCTTTGTCTGCCGCTATCCGACCACGCCCCGCGATCCGAAGCGTTTCCTTGTGTCCCGGCACAAGGAAGATAAGGCCAATACGATTGTCGATCAGCAGGTTTTCGAAGGTGTCGACCCGGTGATTTCCAAGGCGATCAGGAACAAGGAGGGTTTTCTCATCGAAGACATGCACAAAACCCGGTGCATCACCCTTCGGAGAAATGTCGTGTCGGTCATCCACACCCGCAGAAGAAATCAGGGCATATGGTGATCGAGCGATGAAGGCCTTTGCGACCTCGTTAATTTGATCAAGGTCTTTCTTGCTCGCGTTCCCCTGCCATTCAGGAATGATTTGCCGCAGATGTTCTTCGCTCTCAACGGGATCCGATAACTCCAATGGCATTGGGCGCTCCTGCATTCTGATTGATCACCCACTCTACAATTTCGACATTCAGATGCAAAACGTCAGGTGTGATCCGTTCCGCATTGGCGATAATCAGGTGTCCTTTCCAGACAAGTTCGCTCTAAAAAAGCACAAAAAAAAGAGGCCGATTAATCGCCTCCGTCTCCGTCGCCACCTTCGCTGTCCCAAAGCCCGCCGGCTTCTGAGGGGTCAGTGTCGGAACATCGCTCACCTCCGTGCCACTCGATCCAGACATAGGTTCCGTCTTCCGTTTGCCTCAAGGTCCTCTTGCGAACCGTGTCTCGGATGATCGTGTAGACAAGATACGTGCAGAGAAGGACGGCCACGACAGGGTCGAATTTCCAGCCCACACCAGTTTCATAACTCAGCATTGAGTATTTCCATATGTTGTTGAAGTTTGTGCGACACGGAGGAACCAGTTGCCTGAACCGGGGATGGAGCTGTCCAACCCGTCAATGTCCATTCAAACTGTGTTCTCTGTTCCTCATTCATGTCTGACTGCGTGCTAGCAGCGGATTGTAACGGGTGTGTGACAGCGGCGCAGGGTGAATATAGCCCTGAAGATCTCAGAAAGCGGCGCATGGCCCCCTTTGAAACTCGCCTATGGTCGGAAACAGTCTGTTCACCGGACCTTTCTGGCCAGTTCAGGCGTTCTGAAGATAACTTGACGCAAATTCGCTTGGCTGGGGGGCTGAACGATGCAGAAGAGACTTCTGGCGCTGCTCAGAGGCACCGACGATGCGGTGCCCACTGATTATCTTATTCTGATCGCCATCACGGTTGGCGCGATTTTCGTTCTGGCTGTCAACGCCGTCGCAAAGGCGATCTAGGCGACCTGATACATGCCGTCGTAGATCGGCTCCAAGGTTTCGGGGTCGAACAGGCTAGAGACGCTGGTACCGTGCCAGATGTTCAGAATGGCCTGTGCGAACATCGGGGCTGTCGGCACGATGCGAATGTTCTTGGCCTCGCGGGTCGCTTGTGTCGGCTCAATCGAATCCGTGATGACAAGGCTTTTCATGACCGATTTGGTGATGCGTCCCACGGCCGGACCAGAGAGGACGCCGTGCGTAATATAGGCGTGAACCTCGGTCGCACCGGCTTCCATCAGCGTCTCTGCCGCCTTGCAAAGCGTGCCAGCCGTGTCGCAGATATCGTCCACGATGACACAGATCCGGTCTTTCACGTCGCCGATCACCGTCATCTCTGCAATCTCACCCGGCTTCTCGCGCCGCTTGTCGACGATCGAAAGTGGGGCCCCGATACGCTGGGCCAGTTCGCGCGCACGCGCCACGCCGCCCACATCGGGCGAGACCACCGTCACCTTGTCCATCTTGCTGCGGAATGCGTGCTTGATGTCGAGCGCAAATACCGGCGCGGCATAGAGGTTGTCGACCGGAATGTCGAAGAAGCCCTGGATCTGCGCGGCATGCAGGTCCATCGTCAGAACGCGCTCGATCCCCGCGCTAACCATCATGTTGGCTACCAT
>CAZMKY010000310.1:0-4790 GCA_964566835.1 uncultured Rhodobacterales bacterium | reverse complement strand
CAGCTTGGAAACTTTGCCGATGAACTTGTCACGCGGCTGTTTGCCGAGGGCGTCACCTCCACTTCGATCCGGGGCATCGCGGCCCCCGAGACGATTGTCGAGGTGACATCGCTCAGCCTGATCCGAAACGACATCTCCATGGCCGAGATCGCGGCAGCAATCGCTGAAGAAGCGGATGCCGATCCAGCCGGCGATGTCAGCGGCGCGGCCCGGGTCCGAACAGGTGTGGCCAAGCGGTCCGCGGATCAGATCAAGGATATCGTGCTCCGGTCCGATGGGGCCGGAACGCAGTTGACGATTGGTGATGTTGCAAGGGTCTACGTCGAAGGGATCGACAGAGACCGTGCCTATTTCGTTGGAACAAATCCGGCGATTTCCATCCGGGTGGATCGGTCGGATCAGGGCGATGCCATCGATATCCAACGTCAAGTGGAAGAGGTCGCAGCCACAATGGAAGCCACGCTTCCTGAAGGTGTGACGATTGACCTGATCCGCACGAGGGCCGAGGCGATCACCGGCCGTCTGAACATTCTTCTGGACAATGGCCTGCTTGGGCTCGCCCTTGTCGTGGCACTGTTATTCTTGTTCCTGAATGCGCGCATCGCGTTCTGGGTCGCTGCCGGTATTCCGGTGGCCATGACCGCAGCGATTGCGATGATGTATGCCGCGGGACTGACGATCAACATGATCTCGCTCTTTGCATTGATCATCACGCTTGGCATCGTGGTCGACGACGCCATTGTCGTCGGCGAACATGCGGACTTCCGGGCCCGGCGCTTGGGCGAGGATCCGACAACGGCGGCCGAGAATGCGGCGCGGCGCATGTTTACACCGGTCTTTTCGGCGACCATTACAACGGTCATTGCATTCTTTGGGCTTGTCGCGATTGGGGGCCGTTTCGGTGATCTGATTGCCGATATTCCGTTCACTGTGATCGTGGTGCTGATCGCTTCGCTCGTGGAATGCTTCCTGATCCTGCCCAATCACATGAAGCATGCATTGGCGCATACCGCGAAAGAGCACTGGTATGACTGGCCGTCGCGGCAGGTGAACAAGGGCTTCCGCTGGGTGCGGGATAGTTTGTTCCGTCGCATGATGGCCGGCGTCATTTGGGCACGCTATCCCGTCATAGCCGGCACATTCGTCATTTTGGCCAGCCAGCTCACCCTGTTCATCTCGGGCGACGTCCAATGGCGCTTCTTCAACGCGCCAGAACGCGGGTCGGTCAGCGGGAACTTCGCCATGTTGCCCGCCGCCACGCGCGACGACACGCTGGAAATGATGCGGACCCTACAGGCCGCGGTTGATGATCTGGGCGAGAAGTACGAAGCCGAACACGGTGTGAACCCGATTGCCTACGCCATTGCGGAGATCGGTGGAACAACAGGACGCGGACTGGCCGGAACGGACACGAAAGAGAGCTTCCAGCTCGGTTCAATCGCCATCGAACTCATCGATGCGGACCTGCGGCCATATTCCAGTTTTGCCTTCGTGGCGGAACTGCAGGACGCCGTGCCGCGACACCCCCTGTTGGAGACGATCAGTTTCCGGGGCTGGCGTTCTGGTCCCGGGGGCGACAGCCTTTCGGTTGATCTTTTCGGGGCTGACGCACCAACGCTGAAAGCCGCGGCTGAGGCCCTGAAGACGCAGTTGTCGCAATACGGTGAAGTCTCCGCGCTGGAAGACAGCCTCGCCTATGACAAGGACGAACTTATTCTGGAGTTGACGCCACGCGGGCAGGCGCTGGGGCTGACGATTGACGAACTTGGACGGACACTTCGCAATCGTCTGAACGGATTGGAGGCCGCAACATATCCTGAAGGGCCGCGATCCGCGTCCATCCGTGTAGAACTGCCCGAAAGCGAGCTCACAGCGGACTTTCTGGAAAGCACACAGATCCGCACCGGCCCAGGCGCATATGTCCCCTTGGCTGATATCGTGACGGTTGGTGTTCAATCGGGATTTTCGACCGTTGCGCGGGAAAACGGTATTCGCCTTGTGTCGGTGACTGGCGATCTAAGTGAAGACGATCCTGCGCGTGCGGAAGAAATCATGACTGAGTTGTCAGAGGTCATTCTGCCTCGGTTGCAGGAAGACTTTGGTGTCACGACCGAGCTTTCCGGGCTGGCCGAGGATGAGCGTGGCTTCCTGTCGGATGCGCTAACGGGGCTGATATTGTGCCTGACGGGCATCTATCTGACGTTGGCTTGGGTCTTTTCCAGTTGGGCCAGACCTTTGGTGGTCATGTCGATTATCCCGTTCGGTTTGGTGGGCACGATTTACGGCCACCACTTGTGGGATGTCCCGCTGTCGATGTTCTCGATCGTCGGCATGATCGGGATGATTGGTATTATCATCAACGACTCCATCGTTCTGGTGACGACAGTCGATGAATATGCCGAAGATCGCGGGCTGTTTCCTGCCATCATCGATGGCACAGCAGACCGACTTCGCCCTGTCCTGCTCACCACGCTTACGACGGTCTTGGGGCTGACGCCGTTGCTCTATGAAAGCTCACAACAAGCCCAGTTCCTGAAGCCTACAGTGATTACACTGGTCTATGGTCTGGGGTTCGGCATGGTTCTGGTGCTTCTTGTTGTGCCGGCGATCTTGGCCACAGGCCACGATCTCGCAAGAAACCTTGCAGCTGTGCGGCGCGCCATCAGCGCTGGGCGTCGGGCGCCGGGTCTGGTGGGGGTCCTGGTCGTTTCATCCGTGCTGATCGCAGCACTTTTTGCTGTAACAATTGGTGCGGAAATTGCGGGCTTGGGCGCATTGCCCGCGGTTGGGGATGTGCTTCCCCTAGGTGGCATCTGGGGTGCATTCGCAGTCTTCGTTGCAGGCGCGGCCGTGCTGCTTTCGCTGTTCTGGGTCGTGATCGGGTTGGCCGGCGGACGGCTGGGGCGCGCGCGGCGTCAGCCGCAGCCCTGAATATCGACGGCCTGCCCATCGGCGATAATCGTCACACGCACGTCCGATCTGGCCAGTGCGAATGGCGCGCCTGATACCGGAACGGCGTCTGTCGTCAGGACCATCTGGTTGCCGCTGCGCTGAACGTCCGGCTCCGCGATCCAGATAGAGGGGTCGGCAAGTTCGAGCACGGCAACTTCGTTCGTGCCAAAAGCCGGCATGGTGACTGTTGCCTGCACCTGCATGCCATCGGCGATCGGGGCGAACTGACAGGAAACGTCTACTACGCCGGCTTCTGCCGCTGTCATCGGCCGTTCTGCGAAGGCCGCTTTAAGAACAGCGCTTTCGCGCGTGGCGCCGACCTCCAAAACGGTTGCGACGTCAAGTTGAACCGGTATGCAGATCTCTTCACAGACGCCAAGCTCGATGGTGCCGGCCAGAGTTGCGTCTTTGGAAGCGTTGCCGGGGCGAACGACCAGTGGGAAGATGACCGTCCCTGAATAGCCGACGGAGCGCATGCCGGCCTGATCGAAAACCTTGGGCGTTGGCCATTGGACCGATACACCGGCGACATTGTCAGAGCCGGACCAGCTGAAACGGGGCGGAATGCCTGCATCGCCGGGACTGCGCCAATAGGTCTTCCAGCCGGGTGCGAGATCCACTTCCAATCCCGACATGTGGGCGCCATCGGCCGTCCGCCATCCGGGCAGAAGACGCACGTCAACGACATCCAAGACGCTTTGCGCAAAGGCAGGCGCCGCAAGTGCCGCAAACGGGAAGGCAAATAGAATCGATCTCATGCGCCTTAGCTAGCCCACGGCAGGCCACACGCGAAATCACGTTCCCTTCATCAACGGGTCGTGACAGAAGACCGCGTTGAAGGCGCAACAATCGCATATCATCTTCAATCCATGACCAATGCCCAGACCCTCAGTTCGCTTGAAGGCAAATTGCTGATCGCCATGCCCGGCATGGGAGATCCGCGGTTTGATCGAAGCGTCGTATTTCTTTGCTCGCATGATGACGAAGGGGCAATGGGCTTGATTATCAACAAACCCAGCGCGGAAGTGACGTTCGCGGCGTTGATGGAACAACTGAAGCTGACCACGGCCGATCGACTACCTGAAATTCCGATCTACTTTGGCGGCCCTGTGGAAATGGGGCGAGGTTTCATCCTGCATAGTCGCGCAGAATATCAGAACGCCTCCACCCTTGCGATTGACGAACATGTCGGAATGACGGCGACGCTGGACATTCTGGAAGACCTTGCGTTGGGTCAGGGACCGTCGCGTGCAATGCTGGCGCTTGGGTATTCAGGCTGGGGGCCTGGTCAGCTGGAATCGGAGATATTGGAAAACGGCTGGCTGTCCTGCGACGCGACGCCCGATCTGGTATTCACCGACGACAATGACGGGAAATGGGCCGCCGCGCTGAAATCCATGGGCGTCGGTGCCGAAATGCTTTCGGGTGAAGCAGGCCGGGCCTAGCTTGGGCCGATCGGCGTGCAGGCCACGTTCTGTGCCTGCAGTCGGCGACAGGCCAATTCTGCTTTCCCTTCTGACAGGCCTACGAAGTTCGCTTCAAATCCGCGGGACGTGTTGGCAACCTTGCGCAGGGCATCGTCAAGCGTGGACAGTTCCACCAAAGCAGTTTTCAAAAGCATTTTTTCTGCCTCATGCCGGGTGGAAAAACGCCCCACGTTGATCGCCCAATGACGTCCGCCCGACGTTGAAAGCCGGGTGACAACTTCGGTTTCCGACGGTTGGATCGCTTCCGCGATGTCTTCCGTGGCGCTGCCTTCTGCAATGATCGGACGAGGAGAGGGCCGCAAAAGTGGCGCGGCAAGACTTGCCGTTTGCACGGCCTCAGGCGCGGGTTCC
>CAZMKY010000309.1:0-3181 GCA_964566835.1 uncultured Rhodobacterales bacterium | reverse complement strand
CGCGCGGGGCGTCGTCACACGGGCGCGATTTATGGGGCACGAAAGTCTTGTCGAGTTCCGTATGGACCACGACGGTTCGACCCTGAAGGCGACCGTGCCGTCGGTGTTCCTTCCGAAAACCGGAACGCCGCTTTGGCTGATGATCCGACGCGGTCGTTGCTTCGTGTTTCCAGCGGCCAATCCGGCCTAATCGTCCTTTGCCCCATCGCCCAATTGGTCAAGATAATCGCTCAGTGACTTGCCGGCCTCCTCAACGAATGTGTCAGGAAGCACGTCCAGCGACTTGATCCGATCGACGCGGAAGACGCGAAACGCATCCCTAAGCTCGCACCACGTGGTCACGGTCCAGACGCGGCCCCAATACTCCATCTGCAAAGGGCGAATGGTTCGGGTTGTGCGATCCTCGTCCGGCGTCTCGTATGCAATTCTGACCTTCCTCCGGGCACGGATCGCACCGCGAAGCGGGGCCATGTGAATGAAGCCACGCGCGGCATCCGCAAAGGGGTAGACCGCAAAACCCCAGCCAGACGCTGGCGCTGTACGATCTTCGGGCAAAACGGCATCAACTTTGGCCGAAAGGCTTTCTGCTGCGGCGCGCATATCTTCGTCGGCCGCTTGATTGACGACGGCCAAGCCAAGATGCAGCGCTTCGAGCTCGTTCAGGGTCAGGTTCAAAGGGGGCAGGGTAATGGGTGCGGTCATCATGTACCCCAGACCGCGTTCCCCTTCGACGGGCAGGCCGGACGCGACCAGAGTGTCCATATCGCGGTACAGCGTCCGCAGCGAGACGCCCAGTTTCTCGGCCATATCGACGCCGCGATGCAGCCGACCATCCCTCAGGATCTGGATCAGTTCAAAGAGACGGTCGGTGCGTCGCATGGGGGCCTACTCCATCCGCCAGAGGATCGGCGCATGTCGCATGACGACACTATCCCCGTCGATCATGGCGCCGAATGGCGCGAAATCCGGCATGGCCATCACGGCTTCTGCTGCGGCCAGCGCGGCGTCCATGTCTGTCCATTCGATCACGTCGGTCCAGACGCCGGTGGAATCCACGGTGAGAAAGCGGCGAACAAGGGCGCCCCGTGCTCTGAGCGCAGCCTCGGTTCCCTTGGCGGCTTCGACGAACGCCGCGGGGTCACTGCCATCCACAAGGCGGAAGGTCACGATCTCTAGGACAGGCGCGGAACTGCCGCCTGCGCGCAAGGCATCCGGGGCGGCCATAAACAGGGACGAGGCAGCAAGGGCAACAACAAGTTTCATCAGGGTAATCTCCGATTCGGGTTTTGAGATGTCCTCAATACCGACCCCTAACTGACATAAACCTGTCAGTTGGATTCGAGGCAAGTGAAAATAGCCATATTTTACAGGGTGTTTGGGTTACCACTCCAGATTGCGACTTTCCCTTCAACAGCGCGCCGCTTACACCCGAAAGGGACAACTGAGGGAGACACCCCATGCTGAACAATATTGGCCTTCCCGGCCTTCTTCTGATCGCCGTCGTGGTTTTGGTCCTGTTCGGACGCGGCAAGATTTCGTCTTTGATGGGCGAAGTCGGCAAAGGCATCACCGCCTTCAAAAAGGGCGTGGATGACGGCAAGAAAGAGATCGAAGATCAGGCCGCGGCCGACGCCGTCGATGTGACGCCGGATACCGCAATGTCGGAAGACGCGTCGTCCAAAGACAAAGCCTGATCCGGCATCGGAGCGAACAGCCATGTTCGATTTCGGCTTTGGCGAGCTGCTGCTGATTGGTGTCGTCGCGCTTATCGTGATCGGCCCAAGGGATTTGCCGGGTGTGTTCCGCACGCTTGGTCGGTTCATGGGCAAGATCCGGGGCATGGCACGTGAATTTTCGCGCGCCATGGAAGACGCCGCAGACCAAGCGGGCGTCAAGGATATGGCCAACACCGTCAAAGGCGCGACCAACCCGACAAAGTTCGGTTTGGACAAATTGAACGAGGCCGCTGACAAGTTTGAGGACTGGGATCCGACAAAACCGTCGGAAAAAGCCAAATCGATCGGCCCTGAGACTGCGAAGTTGAGCGAAGAACGCGCGGAAGCCGCGCGCAAGATCCGCGAATACTCCAAGAAGAAAACGCAAGAGCGACTGGACGCAGAAAAGGCCGCTGAAGCTGCGGAGACGCCCGAGGCACAGCCCGCTCCAGAGACGCCACCTGCGAAGGACGCAACATGAGCGAGACGTCCAAAGACGATATCGACGACAGCTCTGCCCCGCTGATCGAACATCTGGCCGAACTGCGCACTCGGCTGATCCGCGCTGGCCTCGCATTTATCGTCGGCATTGTGGTCGCGTTTTCCGTTGCGGAACCGATCCTTCAGTTTCTTCTGGATCCGATCGAACAAACGCTCCGCGATCTGGGCGATCCTGCGCCTGTCCTGCAGTTCACGGCGCCTCAAGAATATCTCTTCACACTTTTCCGGATCTCAATGGTCTTCGGGTTCGCACTTGCGTTCCCTGTCATTGGATTTCAGCTCTGGCGTTTCGTGGCCCCGGGTCTCTACAAGTCTGAAAAGAATGCGTTTTTGCCATTCATGATCGCGTCGCCGGTTATGTTCCTGATCGGTGCGTCCTTCGCGCTTTTCATCGTGGTGCCGCTGGCGATGCAGTTCCTGCTGGGATTTGCGACGTTCTCGTTCTCAGGAGCGTTGGAGACGGCGTTCGCGCGCGTGGGTGTCGTGTTTGAGCAGTCCTCGACGCCGGTGCCAGAGGCGGGAGAAGGGCTGGCCATCACCTTCCTTGGCAAGGTCAATGAATCGCTCGACCTGACACTCAAGTTCATCATGGCCTTCGGTCTCTGTTTCCAGCTTCCCGTGCTTCTGACGCTCATGGGCAAGGCCGGACTGGTGTCTGCGCGTGGCCTTGGATCGATGCGGAAATACGCCATGGTGGGCATCCTGGTATTGGCCGCACTCGTCACACCACCTGATGTCATCACACAATTGATCCTCTTCGTTGCGGTCTATGGCCTCTATGAAGTCTCCATCCAGCTGGTCCGCTGGGTTGAACGCAAGCGCGTGGAAGAGCTTCGTCGCGACGGTGTCCTGGATGAAAACGAAGACCTCTATGGTGAGATCGACGAAGGCGAGCCGAAGTGAGCGAAGACATCACCCGGATTGCCGAAGCGCTGGAACGCCTCGCGCCGCCGCCTGCCAAAACG
>CAZMKY010000308.1:0-5531 GCA_964566835.1 uncultured Rhodobacterales bacterium | reverse complement strand
TGGTGTTCTGCTTCCAGACGCCCTTCTGATCATCCAACGGTGCCATGCCGATCTCCTTCTTTGAGGGCTGTGTGCCTTCAGTCAGAAGAATAATCAAATGCGATTTACTGAATGAACGATAATTTCAAATTATCACTCGGGTGTAAGAGCCACGGCCTTCAATGCATCGAGAACGGACAATCCCTTTGCCCGCCTTGGTGTGACCAACCCAACGGTTTTGGCAACGTCAGGTTCGATCAGATCAAATACCGTCGTTCCACGGAAGGGGCCAAGTTTTTCCACCAGCTCTTTCGGCACCACCGTGGCCGCGAGCCCTTCCACTGCCATGACCAGCGCCGCTGAATGCGTAGAGGTTTCGGCCACCACCTTCGGCGACAGACCCAGATCGCGAAAGACACCGTCCAGAATACGCCTGTTCTGCATTTCGCTGTGAAGAAGGCAAAGCCTGAGGCTTGCCGCATCGGCCCAACTCATGGCGTCGCTTTGCCCCGGAACCATGTCTGACGGCGCGAGAAGGACGTAGGTTTCATCAAAGAGCGGGTCAGCCGTCAGAAGATCGGCCTCGACGCCTTCGACATATGTCAGGCCCGCGTCGAACTTCCCGTCGATCACTCCCTGTTGCACCAGAAGCGACGTTGTCGTCTCAATCCTGACGGTGATGCCGGGGTGCGCATCCTTCAGCCGCTTGGCCATGTGCGCCGCGGGTGCGGCGGCCGTCGGGACCACGCCAAGGGTCAGGTTGCCCGTGATCTCCCCCCGCCCGGTTCGGACATCCTGTTCCAAAGCTTTCACGTCATCAAGGATGCGGCGGGCATGCTCGACGATCCGCTCCCCATCGGGGGTGAAGCCTTGAAAGCGGTTGCCGCGGCGAACGACCTTTACGCCCAGTCGTTCTTCCATCGACCTGATCCGCATAGAGAACGCAGGCTGCGACACACCGCAGGCGTCCGCCGCCTTGGCAAAGTGATGATGCCGGGCCAGCGCAGCCAGGCATTGCATATCCTTGAGGTCAATCATGCACCGCATCCTGCGGCGCAAGCTTCGGGCATCGCAACCGGAAAAGCCTCTGTGACCTCTCCTCTGTTTTGCAATACCCCGGGGTGGTCTGGAGGGGCAGCGCCCCTCTGGCTATCAGTCTTCGTGAATACCATCGGCGGCGAATGTGCCACCTTGATAGACCGAACGCGGATCATCCTTGTCAGGATGGCCCAACGATGCGTCCAAACCGGCGCGAAACACCTCAGCGTTGTCTTTGGGCCGCCATCCCAAATAGGCAATGTCAGAATTGTCCCACCACGACACATCATTGTCCGATGCGCCATAGATGATCGGGCATCCGAGGATTGGCACTCGAAAGATGCATTCGACCAGCGATACGAAATCATCCGGGCTCATCCATGTGGCGAGCATCCGGTGATCTACGGGTTCTGGGCGACAGGACCCGATGCGTATGGACGCGGTCTCAATCCCGAACTTGTCGTGGTACATCGATGCCATCGCTTCGCCGAAAACCTTCGAGACGCCGTACAGGCCATCGGGCCTCACCGGCGACTTGGCGTCGAGGTGTTCAGATTGCGAATAGTATCCAATTGCGTGATTTGAACTTGCGAAGATGATCCGCGGGTTGCCGGCTTTTCGGGCGGCTTCGTAGAGGTTCACCACACCGTCGATATTGGACTGCCGAATTCGGGACCATGGGGCCTCAATTGACTGACCTCCCATGTGCACGATTCCGTCGCAGCCCTGTACCAAGGCTTCAACTGCGTCGGCATCAGACAAGTCGCAATAGGAGATCTCTTCATTCGGGGAAGCTTCGCCAAGACCACCAACGTCCGAGAGACGCAGAACATCCGATAGATGCGCCAAACGTTCACGACACATGGCCCCAAGCGCACCAGCGGCACCTGTGATCAATAAACGCTTCATTCCCGGGCTCCTCTCGGTCTCTTCCCGTCGAGAGCTTAGCCCCTGCCTGTCGTTTGCCCAAGTGGTTGTGTCACTTAAGAAATAGAAACGCGCACCCAATGGATGCGCGCCTAAATTCTCTGAACTTCACCCGAAGGACTTAGCCGCTGCGCATCTTTGCGACGGCTGGGTCGACTTGGCCACCAGACAGGATCCGGTAAAGCAACTCTGCATGTCCTGATGTGTCGGTCTTCGCATAGATACTGCGCAGGTGACTGCGAACCGTTGCCTCCGAAAGGCCAAGCTCGTCGATGACACCCTTCACACTCAGGCCACGTGACAGAAGCATGCACACCCGGAACTCAGCACGGCTGAGCTTCGCGGGGTTGCTGAAACCAAGAATGGGGGCGTCGGCGTCTTTCAGTGGTTCTCGGGCAGCCTGACGCGCCCTGAGGATGCGCTCATCGACCTGCGCTTGCGTGACCAGGCCGGCCATACGACCTGACCAGGACCGCACAAGCGTCGGAAGCAGGGCTTCGATCGCCAACTCATCGTCGCGCGAAAGCTCTTCGGCAAAATGCAACTCCAGATAGTCGGTCTGATTTGCACCAGCACCAAGTGCGATCACGGCAATATCCGCGACACCGCGCTCACGCTTCCATTGACGCAACGCATCGCTGTCTTCGAAATCGCCATTCGCTTCTCGGTGCGACAGGAGCCAAAGCGTGGACACACGGACCTTGTTGTAAAAGGGTCCAAGCACCTCTTCGGCAAAGCTCCGATGAAGTTGAAATTCCGGATCAGCCCATTCGTCGAAGCTGGCAGCAACACGGCAGCGGCCATCGTTTCGGGTGTCGCGTGAAATAACTGCGGCATCCGCATCGAACCCTTTGGCAAGGGACTTCAGGGCATCGGGCAAAGGCATTGAGCCGTGCAGACCACCGCACCAGCTCGCGATAGCGTCCAGGACACGTAGGTCCGGAGCCAGATCGGGCGCGTCATCGCGCACGTGTGGATCTATCCCACCAACCAATTGACTTACTCCTAATCACTCATGCTCCACCGGGGCCTTAATCCCACCCCAGCGTACCGCCCGCGCCTCTGAAAATACCGCACTCACGCTCTTTGGCGTGTCATGACCGCAATTGGGCGCTCACGACGCCCTTAAGTCAAGCGATTGGCTGTGGATAAGTGATTTGGACGAATTTTTCGCCCTTACGTTGCAAGATCGACAACGGAACCGAAACACCGTCAATACAATTGTATGAATTGTTTCGAAAACAGAAACGGGGCCCACGGGCCCCGTTGATGGTCAGAATCTCTGATTCTCAGAGTGCTCCGCTGACGTTCCCAAAGGTGTTCATCCAACGGATCGCCACCGGACCAACCAGTAGAATGATCATCGCAGGCAGCATGAGCGACGACATCACGGCGGACATCTTCACCGGCAGCTTGTTCGCCATTTCCTGCGCCTTCAGCTCGCGGGCCAAACGCATCTCTTGCGCATAGATCGTCAAGGCGTCAGCGATCGATGTACCGAACTGCATGGACTGCAGAACCACGTTCGAGAAGCTTGTGACCTCATCCACACCGGAGCGTTCGGACATGTCCATCAGCGCCTTTTCTCGGCTGCCACCGGCAGCGACCTCGAGTTGCACCATCCGGAACTCCTGGCTGATGGCCGGGGCAGAGTGAACCATTTCGTTTGAGACGCGGGTCATTGCAGCATCAAAGCCCATGCCGGCTTCAACCGAAATCTGAATCAAGTCGAGGGTGTTCGGGAATGCTTCGTAGATCTCCCGCGTTCGCTCCTTGATCCGGCGCTTGAGCCAGAACGTCGGCGCGAAGAAGCCGAAGCCGATTAGCAGCGTCAGGATCTGGAACGTGGCAAGCCGCGACAGACTGTCGACAAACCACTCAATGCCCGAGGGCACCCAGATGTAGGGCGATTGGCGTGCCATGATCAGCAGCAGCAGAATGGCCGGCAAGGCCAGCGCAAGGCCAATGCGCCACATGAAGAACTTCAGGATCGCGTTGTCGCCGTTGATCCCGGCATGCATCAAGTCGCGCTTCAGCTTTGAGCGCTCTTTCTTGTCCTGAGGCATTAGGGCCTTCATGAAGCCCTGAGGATCGACTTCAGGGTTGTAGAGAAGACCGTTCTCAAAACCCGAGCGACGCGCACCAAGACCACCCCGCTGATAACGACGTGCCGCGGGGTTGGCCGGGGCAAAGGCGTCGAACGCGCCGTAGACGAAGAGCATGGACCCAATGCCAATGCCGATCATGATGATTGTATTGGTGCCTGATGTCAGGCTGGGAAACAGTGATTGAAACCATTCTAGCATGATCAGACCCTCAGAACCGGAAGTTGACGAGTTTACGCAAGATCAGTGCATTCAGCAGGATCAGCGTGACGACAATGAAGGCCAGCGGTTTGGCCAGAGGCTCGTCCGCGACATCGCCGAAGTATTTCGGCGCCATGAGGTTCATGCCTACAAAGATTATTACGGGCACGACCGACAGGATGGCGGCTGAAAGGCGACCTTCCGAGGAAATGGCCTTGATCTTCTTGCGCATGTTCATGCGATCGCGGATCACGCGGGCCAAGGTCTTCAGAATGCTGGCAAGGTCACCACCAGTGCCGTGCTGGATCGAGATCGCAGTCGCAAGATACTGAATGTCTTCCTGATCCATGCGGTCTGCGAATTCATTGAAGGCGTCAGCCAGATCATCACCAAAGGCGACTTGATCGACCACAACGCCAAACTCTGTCGCGATTGGGTCCGACATCTCGTTTGCGACCGATTGAAGTGTGGTGTTCAGTGGGTGCCCCACCATCAGACCGCGCGACATCAGTTCCAATGCATCAGGCAATTGCTTGACCAAATCATTGATCCGCTGCGTCCGCTGAAGCCGTACTGCCATGATCGGCATGAAGATACAGAGCAAGAAAGCCACGATCACAGCCATGTATACGCCAACAAGCTGTGAGAAGATCACGGACACGGCGACCGCACCAGCAAAGCTCGTGGTTAGAAAGGCGCCCGACGACATTGTGATCCCGGCCTGCCGCAAAACGATTGGCAGATCGCCAATCAGCGGGAAGCGCGAAAAAAGAGATTTCTTCGGCTCAGGCTTCAAAATCTCCAAAAGCTCTTTTGTATCAGCACCTTTGGCGATCAGCTTCATGCGCTTGGAGCGCACTTCGTCCTGGCGTCCGCGGCGCGACAGCAGCTGGCGCACCCCTTCGAAAGCCAGGAGGAGACCCACGAACGCGCCGACATAGACGACGAACTGGGTGTCCACGTTGTTCAGGACTTCCTGCAACATGACGATTTACCCCCTGTCCTGAATGCCGGTGCCAGAAAGATCGACACCTGCCGCAATAAGCTGCTCGGCATGACGTGGGCGCATGCCGGTTGGCATGAAGCGACCCAGAACGCGTCCGCTTTCGTCTTTGCCCTCACGCTTGAAGACGAAGATGTCTTGCATCGTGATGGTTTCACCTTCCATGCCTGTGATTTCCGAGATCGACATGATCTTGCGGTTACCGTCGGAGAGGCGGTTGAGCTGAACCACGAAGTTGAGGCCTGCCGCGATCTGTGAACGGATTGCGCTCAGCGGCA
>CAZMKY010000307.1:0-9986 GCA_964566835.1 uncultured Rhodobacterales bacterium | reverse complement strand
GGGCAATCGGATGCGCAATCGGGGCATATGTCGATCCGCGATCTGGAGCGGCTGCGCGACGACAATCTGGTGGCGATCCTGCGCGGGCTGAAGCCAAGCCAGTCCGGTGCGGGAGGTGTCATCACCGGGCACGAGGCACGGCTTCAGACTGACGATACGCTGGAGGGTTTGCCGGTGACGGCGGATCGTCAGATCCCGGTGACGTGGACCGACTACAACGGCCACATGAATGAAGCCGCCTATGCGTTGGCTGCGTCCAATGCGTCTGATCGGTTCATGGAACTCATTGGCGCGGATCAAGCCTATGTCGCGGCAGGCGGCAGCTATTTCACGGCAGAGAACCACATCACCTATCTTGCCGAGATGCATGCGGGTGAGCGGCTGAAAATTACCACGCAGGTGATCGAAGGGCAGGGCAAGAAGATGCACCTTCTTCATCGCATTCTGAACGGCAGTGGAGAGGTTACGGCCATCGTCGAAAGTCTGCTTTTGCATATGGACCTGAACGCCCGGCGCACCTCTTTGCCGTCAGACGAAGTGGCGCGCAAACTTGCCGCCTATGCAGAGGCCCATGCCGACTTGCCGCTGCCAGAGCGGGCCGGAACGCGGGTCGGGCGGCGCTAAAAGGTCAGATTTTCGCGCTTTTTCGCGCTCTGCCTCTGGTCAATCGTCCCGGTTCGCGCTGAAAAAGCATTTGGGAAAACAAAAACGACCCAGTGTTCAGGGAGAGAGAGATGAAAAAGCTATTGGCAACCAGCGCAGCGCTGGCATTGGCCGCAACGGCAGCGGCGGCGGACGTCAAGGTCGGCATGATCACGACGCTGTCCGGCGGTGGGGCAGGTCTTGGGATCGACGTGCGCGACGGCTTCATGCTGGCGATCAAGCAATCGGGCCGGGACGACATCGAAGTCGTGATCGAAGACGATCAGCGAAAGCCCGACATCGCCGTGCAACTGGCTGACAAGATGATCCAGTCCGAGAAGGTGGATGTTCTGACCGGCATCATTTGGTCGAACCTTGCAATGGCGGTCGTCCCGTCAGCGACTGCGCAAGGCAAGTTCTACCTGTCGCCAAACGCCGGTCCGTCGGCGTTGGCCGGTCAGGGCTGCCACCAGAACTACTTCAATGTCGCCTGGCAGAATGACAACCTGCACGAAGCGGCGGGCGCCTATGCGAACACGGCAGGCTATTCCAACAGCTTCATTCTTGCGCCCAACTATCCGGCGGGGAAGGACGCCCTGACGGGCTACAAGCGCTTTTTCGAGGGCGAATTGGCGGGTGAGATCTATACCCAACTTGGTCAGACCGACTATGCCGCCGAGATCGCACAGATCCGCGCCAGCGGCGCCGACAGTGTCTTCTTCTTCCTGCCGGGTGGCATGGGGATTTCGTTCCTGAAGCAATATGCTGACAGCGGCGTGGATCTGCCCGTCGTCGGACCGGCCTTCAGCTTTGATCAGGGTATCCTGCAGGCTGTCGGTGGCGCGGCGCTTGGCGTTGTGAACACCAGCCAGTGGAACAAGGACATCGACAACCCGACCAACGTGGCTTTCGTCGAAAGCTTCCAAGCTGAATATGGCCGTCTGCCGTCGCTTTATGCGAGCCAGGGTTTCGACACGGCAAACCTGATGATCTCGGCCGTGGGTGCGGCAGACGTCTCTGACGCTGATGCGTTCCGCGACGCGCTTCGCGCCGCGAATTTCGACAGCACGCGTGGCGATTTTGCCTTTGGGCCGAACCACCACCCGGTGCAGTCGATCTATGCGCGTGAAGTGATCCAGGAAGGTGAAGTCTTTACCAACAAGATCATCGGCACCGCGCTGGAAAACCACAGCGACGCCTATGCGGGCGACTGCAAGATGTAAGGCAATCTGTCAGCCCCGGTCGCGTGCCGTTCCGGGGCTGACTTTTCTTTGGGATGTTCTGACATGGACGTCGTCGCCATCTTGCCCGCGATCCTCTTTGTCGCGCTGATCGCCTCCGCGTCGCCGGGACCGGCCACCTTAGCGATTGCCGCGACGGCGATGGCAAAGGGTGTCGGGCCAGCGCTCCGGCTGGCGGCCGGTGTCTTGGCCGGATCCTTGACGTGGTCGATTGCGGCTGCGGCGGGACTTGGTGTGTTGATGCTGGGTCACGTCTGGATCGTCGAGGGATTGAGGCTCGTGGGCGCGGCTTATCTGTTGTGGCTGGCCTACAAATCGCTTCGGTCTGCGCTTCGCGGCGGTGTGTCTGAGGGCCTTGTCCCTGAGCGCCATCCATTCCTGCGGGGGCTGCTGCTGCACCTGACCAATCCCAAGGCGATCTTCTTCTTTGGCGCGCTCTATTCCGTCATCCTGACGCCGGATGCAGGCGCGGCCCAATTGGCCATTGTCGTCGCGGCCGTCGGGCTGCAAAGCGCGATTGTCTTCCTGGGGTATGCTGTCCTGTTCTCGCGCCCCGGGCCGATGCGGGTCTATCGGCGATTTTCACGCTGGATCAACGGCCTCGCAGGGCTGGCCTTCGGCGGCCTTGCAACACGTCTTCTGACGGCCCGCCTGCAATGACTGCGATCCTTCTGATCGAGCAGGTCCTGAACGGCCTGCAGTTTGGCGTCATGCTATTTCTGATGGCAGCGGGCCTGACCCTGATTTTCGGTGTCATGGGCCTGATCAATCTGGCGCATGGGTCGCTTTACATGGTCGGGGCTTTTGCGGCGGCTGCGGTTGCCGGGGCCACGGGGTCGTTCCTTTTGGGGCTGGCCGCGGCCTTGGCCGCTGCGGCCATTGCGGGGGCCTTGGTCGAACTTGTCGTGATCCGAAGGCTCTATGCCGCGGCTCATCTGGATCAGGTTCTGGCGACTTTTGCGTTGATCCTGATCTTTTCCGAGGGCACGCGGTGGGTATTCGGGTCGTTTCCGCTGTTCCTCGACACGCCCGATTGGCTTGCGGGACCGGTCAGCTTGCCGGGCGGCATCCTTTATCCGGCCTACCGGCTTGCCCTGATTGGCGTGGGGCTTCTCGTGGCGCTTGGCCTTTGGTGGCTGACGGCGCGCACGCGGCTTGGCATTCAGATCCGCGCCGGGGAAAACGACCGCGAAATGATCGCGGCGCTCGGCGTTGATATCTCGAAGCTCTACACGATTGTCTTCGCGCTTGGTGCGGCATTGGCCGGGCTGGCCGGGGCGCTTGTTGGCGCAATTCAGTCCGTGCAGGTGGGCATGGGGGAACCGGTGCTGATCCTGGCCTTTGTCGTCATCGTCATCGGCGGCATCGGCTCCATCAAGGGGGCCTTTGTCGGGGCCCTTCTGGTCGGGCTGACCGACACCTTGGGCGGGATCTTCCTGCCGGAACTGTTCAAGCTCTTCATGGCCAATGATGCGGCGACGCAGACCGGGTCCGCCTTGGCCTCGATGTCAGTCTATATCCTGATGAGCCTTGTTCTGATCTGGCGGCCCACGGGCCTGTTCGGAGCGCGGGCATGATCGCGGAACGTTGGGTTAGTGCCGCAGCGATCCTTGGTCTTTTGGCCGTGCCGCTTTGGGCGCTGGCCGTCGACGAGCCATTCACCATCACGCTGGCCACGCGGGCCGCGATCCTGGCTCTGGCGGCGGTGGGCCTGAACATCGCGCTTGGAATTGGTGGGCTGGTGAGCCTTGGCCATGCCGCGTTCTTCGGGCTTGGCGGATATGCCATGGGTATTTTGGCGCATCATGCGCAAATCTATACGCCGCTTGAGATCGGACCTCTGACCATCGCGGGCACGAAATCCATGCCGATCATCTGGTTGACCGCCATTCTTGTGTCGGGACTGGCCGCACTTCTGATCGGCTGGCTGAGCCTGCGCACGACAGGCGTCTACTTCATCATGATCACGCTCGCCTTCGGTCAGATGTTTTACTACTTCGCCATCTCGTGGAGCGCTTATGGCGGTGAGGACGGCCTTTCGATCTATGTCCGAAACGGTTTTCCGGGCGTGAACACGCTGGTCCCGATCGAATTCTTCGGCCTCTGCTTTGTTTTACTTCTGGGCGGGCTTTTCCTGCAGGCAAGTCTGCGTGCGTCTTCGTTTGGGCTCGCGCTGAATGCAGCGCGGCAAGCGCCGCTCAGGGTCGAAACGGTGGGACTGTCCCCAACGCGCCTGAAGCTGGTGGCTTTTGTCATCTCGGGCATGATCACGGGGCTGGCGGGGGCGCTTTTCGCGGATCTGAACCGCTTTGTGTCGCCCACGATGTTCAGCTGGCAATTGTCGGGAGAATTGATCGTCCTGATCATCATCGGCGGCGTTGGGCGTCTGACCGGCCCGGTGATCGGCGCGTGTCTTTTCGTGGCGTTGGAGCATTGGCTGGGTGGGTTGACGGACTTCTGGCATGTCTGGCTTGGCGTGATCCTACTTTGCATTGTCCTTTTTGCGCGGGGCGGGGTGACGGGAATTCTGACCGGGAAGGCGGGTCCGCATGTCTGACGCTTTGCTGCGAGCAACGTCTTTGACCAAGTCCTTCGGGGCCCTGAAGGCGACCGACAACGTGTCAATTGATCTCCACGCCGGAGAGATCCACGCCATCATCGGCCCGAACGGGGCGGGCAAGTCCACCTTGATCGCGCAGATCAGCGGCGCCTTGGCGCCGGATTCCGGTCTGGTGGAGTTGATGGACCGTGATGTGACCGGGGAAAGCGTCGCAACACGGGCGCGAATGGGTCTTGGGCGAACCTTCCAGATCTCGGCCCTTGCGATGGAGGATACCGTACTGGAGAACGCGCTTCTGGGTGCGGTGGGGCAGGCTCAGAAGCAGTGGCGGTTCTGGTCGCAAAGCGGGCGTGACGCCAGCTTGCAGGACAAAGCCATGTCGGCCTTGGAGCGTGTTGGTCTGGAAGATCTGGCCAGCAAGCGCACCGCGGATCTGAGCCACGGGCAACGTCGCCAGTTGGAGGTGGCTGTCGCCCTGACGCTGGAGCCGAAGGTTTTCCTCATGGATGAACCGATGGCAGGTCTTGGCGCTGACGGATCGCAGCGGATGACCGAATTTCTGGATGGCCTGAGGGCCGATGCGCCAATCCTTCTGGTTGAACATGACATGGATGCCGTTTTTGCCTTGGCCGACCGGATCAGCGTTCTGGTTTATGGTCAGATCGTCGCCACCGGCAGCGTGGACGAGATCCGGTCCAGCGCGGTTGTCCGTGAAGCTTATCTGGGGGAGGACGCATGAGCCTTCTGACGGTCAAAGGTCTCAGCGCATCTTACGGGGCGACGCCAGCGCTGTTCGATGTCTCGCTGGATGTCGGTGAAGGGGAGGTTGTCGCGCTGATGGGGCGCAATGGCATGGGCAAGTCGACGACGGTGAAATCCATCTGCCGCATGCTGCCTTCTTCGGGAACGCTGACCTTTGATGGCCAAAGCCTGCACGGGGTGCCCAGCCACAAGGTCGCGCAGTCCGGGGTGGGCCTTGTCCCGGAGGGGCGGCGGTGTTTCCGTGATCTGACGGTCACCGAAAATCTGATCGCGGCCGTGCGTCCGGGCCCTTGGGACCTGAGAAGTGTCGCTGGCCTGTTCCCGCGCTTGGCAGAGCGGGGTCATCAACTGGCGGGATCGCTGTCCGGTGGCGAACAGCAGATGCTTGCGATCGGGCGGGCTTTAATGACCAATCCGCGGCTTCTTATTCTGGATGAGGCGACCGAGGGCCTGGCCCCCATCGTCCGGCAAGAGATCTGGGCGGCCATCCGGCGACTGAAGGCGGAAACCGGGCTGGCCATTCTGTTGGTCGACAAGTCGTTGGCCGAGTTGCGGCAAGTCGCGGACAAGGCGGTCGTGTTAGAGCGCGGCGCGACGGTTTGGGCGGGCGAGATGTCGGCACTGGACGCAGCGACAACAGAGACATTCGTGGGAGTCTGATGGTGCACAAGGGCGACAACGCGAGGCATGAGCGATGACGGATCGCCCCAACGTCCTTTGGATCATGGCCGACCAACTGCGCTATGACTATCTGAGTTGCTATGGCCATCCGCACCTGAAGACGCCTCACATCGATGCATTGGCGGCCGAAGGCGTGCGGTTCACCAATGCGTTCGTCCAGTCGCCAGTCTGCGGTCCTTCGCGTATGTCGGCCTACACAGGCCGCTACATGCGCAGTCACGGATCGACTTGGAACGGCATGCCACTGCGCATCGGAGAGCCGACTTTGGGCGATCACCTGCGAGAGGTCGGTGCGCGGGCCGTGCTGGTCGGCAAGACGCATATGCGGGCCGATCTGGAAGGCATGGCGTGGCTCGGGATTGACCCCAAAAGCGAGATTGGCGTGCGCCGCGCCGAATGCGGGTTCGAACCCTTTGAACGCGACGATGGTTTGCACCCCGACAGCGCGCGACAGGGCTGGTCGGCCTATGACGACTACCTCGTCGCGCATGGCTATGCCTCGGACAATCCTTGGGAGGATTTCGCCAATTCGGGCCTAGATGCCGATGGCAACCTGATGTCGGCGTGGCTTTTGAAGAATTCGCGTCTGGCGGCAAACGTGCCGGAAGAGCATTCCGAGACCGCCTACATGACGAACCGTGCCATAGACTTCATGGCTGAGGCCGCGAAAGAAGGCCGGCCTTGGATGTGCCATCTGAGCTATATCAAGCCGCACTGGCCCTACATCGTCCCGGCCCCATATCACGACATGTATGACGAAAGTCATGTGCAGCCGCCGGTCCGCGCTGCGTCCGAACGGGCCACGGACCATCCGCTTCTGAAGGCCTATCAGGCATCGCGCGTCAGTTCGTGCTTTTCCCGTGATGAGGTCCGCACCCATGTCATCCCGGCCTATATGGGCCTGATCAAGCAATTGGATGACAATTTGGGGCGGCTCTTTCAGTGGATGAAGGACACCGGGTTGGATCAGACGACGGTCGTGGCCTTCACCTCGGACCATGGTGACTACATGGGCGATCATTGGCTGGGGGATAAGGATTTCTATCACGACATGGCCGTGAAGGTGCCGTTGATCATTCGCGATCCGCGCCCAGAGGCTGACGCGGCGCGGGGGACGGTGTCGGATGATCTGGTGGAGATGATCGACCTAGCGCCGACTTTCATGTCGGCCCTTGGTTGCCCCGCGAAGCCCCACGTTATTGAAGGCCGCGACCTGACGCCCATCCTGCATGGGACCGAGGGCTTCACGCGGCGCTATGCGATCAGTGAGCATGACTATCACTGGTCGGACATGGCGCGTGCGCTGGACGTTCCACAGGAAGATGCACGCACGGTCATGATCTTTGACGGGCGCTGGAAGTATATCCGGTGCGAAGGCTTCCGCCCGATCCTGTTCGATCTGGAGACCGACCCGAACGAGATCACGGACCTTGGCGCCTCGGACCTGACGCTTCATGTGGACGTACGCGCCCGGATGGAGGCGGCGCTTTTGACATGGGCCACGCGGCATCACACGCGGATCACCGCCACGCCCGCCGTTCTGGCCTCGCAAAGCGCGCCGGCTGAGAAGGAAGGCATTCTGATTGGGTTCTGGGACGAGGCGGAGTTTGAAGCGTCGACCGGATTTGCCTTCGAGGATTTGCAACCTGTGGGTAAGCCAAATGTCTAGGACCTCTGAGGCCCAATCGGCTATCCTGTGACGGCGCAAGCGGGAAACGCTCAACGACAAGGAGACGTGTGTAATGCAGAAGCGAGAGATCGGGCGGACAGGGCTCAACGTCGATGTGCTTGGGCTTGGCGGCGCTCCGCTCGGCGGCAACTTCGTCGATCTCGGCTATGCGCAGGCGGAAGAGCTTATTCAGGCGGCCAAGGCGGCCGGCATAGGCTATTTCGATACCGCGCCCTGGTACGGCTTTGGCCGGTCAGAGCGTGTCATGGGCGACGTGCTGCGCGGGTCGGATTATGTTCTGTCCGACAAGGTCGGCCGGTTGCTGGCGCCGGGTCCGGTGGAGAACCCGGCGGATTTCGGGATGGTTGATCCACTGCCGTTCCATGTCATCTACGACTATGGCTATGACGGGATCATGCGTGCCTTCGAGGACAACCTGCAACGGTTGGGGTTGGACCGGATCGACATCCTTCTGGCGCATGATATTGGCGCGTTTCAGCATGGTGCCGAGAACGAACGCCACTTCCGCGACCTGTCCGAAGGTGGCTACCGGGCCATGGATGAATTGCGCCGTGCCGGACAGGTCAAGGCGATAGGGCTAGGGGTGAACGAAAATCAGGTTTGTCTCGACGCGCTTGGCATTGGGGACTGGGATGTCTTCCTGCTGGCCGGGCGCTACACGCTTTTAGAGCAAACGGCGTTGGATGCGCTCTTTCCGGCCTGCCGGGCGGCGGGCACGACGATCATTTGCGGCGGGCCTTTCAACTCTGGCATTTTGGTCGGGCGGGATACTTGGAACTATGCCAAAGCGCCCGAAGACGTCGTCCGTGCCGCGAAGGCGCTGGCCGATGAGGCGGATGCCTTCGAGATCCCGTTGGCTGCCGCCGCGCTGCAATTCCCGCTAGGCGATCCGATTGTCTCCTCCGTCATTCCGGGGCCGCGCGACAAGGGCGAGTTGGAGCAGATCGTCTCGTGGTTCGAGACCCCGGTCCCAGCCGAGTTCTGGTCGACGCTGAAGTCCAAGGGGCTTTTGCGCGAGGACGCTTTGGTGCCCGCCTAGACGGCGGTAAATCCACCGTCGATTGGCAGGCAGACGCCCGAGATCATCGACGCGGCATCCGAGAGAAGAAAGACAATCGGTGCGGCGCAATCGTCTTCCGTCGCCCAGCGATGCAGTGGCATCGCGTCCAGCAGCGGTCCGCCGATATCTTCACGGCCCCAATACCATTCTGACATTGGTGTCATGACAACCGTCGGGTTCACGGCATTCACGCGGATATTGTGCTTGCCGAGTTCCAGCGCCGAGACACGGGTCATCGCGTCGACTGCGCCCTTTGAGGAGGCGTAGGAGATGTGCCCGGCAAGGCCGACAAGGGACGCCTGGCTAGAGACATTGACGATGGCGCCGCCTTTGCCAGCCTCGACCATGCGTTGTGACGCATATTTCGTGACCAGCAGCGTGCCCTTGGCATTGATCTCCATCACCTTGTCGAAGACGGACGTGTCCGTTTCCATCGGCGTTGCAATCTCACCGCCCCAGCCACCGCAATTGACGACGCCGTAGAGCTCTAGATCCGCCAATGCGGATTTCACGTCGTCTTCCGAGGTCAGATCGAAGGGCAGGCATTGGCATCCAATCTCATCCGACAGCGCCGCGAGCTTTGCTTCATCACGTCCCGACGCGATGACCACGGCACCTTCTTTGGTCAGCAGCCTTGCCGTTGCGGCACCTATACCCCCCGTCGCACCCGTCACCAGAATGGGGCGATCCTTCAATCCGGTTTCCATGGATGACCTCCGCGCATGTTGCTTTGCCTGCTGGAAAGACCTGACGCAGATCGACGTCCAAATCAACGCGTGACGGTCGTGCGGCAGCCCCAAAACAGTGCGCCGGAATGGCGGAGTAATTGAAAAGGCCGTATTTTTTCTAGCCAGATTGAAAATTGCGTCCTACTCTGACCGAGCTTTAAGGGCAAAAAATGCCTAAAGGTCCGAAAAAATTTTTGGGAGGAACCACTGATGTTTTCCAAGCATCTGAAGGCGCTATCTGTTGGCGCCGCAGCATTGTGTACGGTATCTGCGCCGGCAATTGCGCAGGAATTTGAAGGTGTCACTGTCGATATTCTGACGCGTCCGGGATACGTTATCGCCGGTCCGTTGGCAGAGCGCGGTAAGGATTTTGAAGCCCTGACGGGCGCGAAGATCGTCGTAACTGAAGTTCCCTTTGCCGAGATCTTCCCGAAGATTCAGAACGACTGGGCAACGGGCACGAATTCGATCGACGTGGGCGTTTTCGCAGCGGGTTGGGGTGTTGAACTGGACGCCGCCGGACTGCTTGAAGACCTCGACCCTTACATCGCGAATGACGATAAGATCGACCTTGATGACATCGCGCCTTACTTCCGCGAGTTCGGCCAGAAGGTCGGCGGCA
>CAZMKY010000306.1:0-8712 GCA_964566835.1 uncultured Rhodobacterales bacterium | reverse complement strand
CAGGCAGGGCGGCTCGGCCGGATCGCCGCAAAGGGTCAATCCCTGCGGGTTCGATTGGCCTTGTGCAACCAATGGCAAAGGCACGGCCAAGGCCGCGCTCATGACCAGAGCGGTCGTGGATTTGAGTGACTTACGCATGTCGATCCTCACGTCGTTTTCGTGCCCGCAAAACGAACGGGCTTCGGCGGGAAAACGTGAGGACGAAGGACAAGGTTCCGAAAATGTCCCGGAACGTAGCGGAACTTTGCCGACCTGCCCCGCGGGTCAGGTCCCCCTCAGAACAAGAAAATCCGGCCCCAAAGGACCGGATTTCCAAGAGCTTGCGAGCGAAAGGGCTCCGAGATCAGTCTTCGATGAACTCCAGATCTTCCGGGATCGGAAAGATCGGGCCTTCCAGCTCTTCCGGGGCGCCCCAATCGGTCGAGGCGTAGAAGCCTGAAGGATGCTCGAACGTGATCGCGCCGTCGGTGTCGTCGCCTGCGGTGATCGTGCCCTCCAGCGCGGCGATACCGCCGACGTCTTCGGCGCCTGGGCCAAAGAACGCACCGCCGATTTCGCCACCACCTTCACAGGTGAAGCCTTCCGAGCAGCTCATCGTCAGTTCGGCGTTGAAGCCGTTGCCCATGATGGCATCTTCGAATTCGAAGGTGACCGTCGGATACACATCTTCGCCGTCATCATATGCATAAAGCTCATCCGTCTCGAAGACGCCCGAGGCCATGCCGGTGCCGAAGTTGGCTTCAATCGTGACGTCGCCACCGACGCTGCTGGTGTAGTCGTCAACGCTGCCATCAGCGGCGATGAAATTGCCCCAGCCATCGAAATAGCCGTAGTAGGTCAGCGTATCCGACATCTCGGCGATGGTGTCGGGGTTCGTCTCAAGCCCGGCCACGGCCATGCCGTCAAAGTATTCGCCGCTGGCCAGTGTGCCGTAGAAGTTCACGAGGCCGCCGAATTCGCTGTCTTCCCAGAAGCTGAGGTAAACCTCACTGCCGTCAGCCTCCGGATCGTAGGGAACGCCGTCGAGGGTGATGGTGATGCCTTCACCCGTTCCGAAATCTGCTTCTTCGTCAATGACCGCAACGAAGTCGCGCACGACGAGGTCATGCGCTTCCGTCTCGGGATTATAGTACGCGTAGACCAACGGGATCGTGATGGTCTTGCCGAGGAAGTCGTCCGGCGAAGCCAATTCCCCCGCAAAGCCAGCGCCGTTCGCGGCGTCTGCACCCGTCGTGCTGATGTTAAGCGCACCCGAGGTGCCGATCGTGCTGGCCGAACCGCAGGCGGTCAGGGCCGTTGCAGCCAAAAGGGCCGCGATGGTTGAGTATTTTTTCATCGGAAGATCTCTGTCCCAGAAGTTTTGGTGCGCACAGAGAAACAATGACCTGCGGCGGAAGTTGGACAGAGTTTGAACCAAATTGCGTTAATTCGTCTCGGCTTTGTGGCGCGCGCCGCGCGTTGATCTCTGCTCTGGCGCACCATATTGGTATGCTAACGACCGCGCCGGTCGCGAGAGGAGGATCGCTATGAATTCGATGCACGACATGTCCGCCAAGGATCGCCCCGATCTGGGACGTTTTGACTGGGCCGATCCGTTCTTTCTGGAAACTCAGCTGAGCGAAGACGAACGCATGCTGCGCGATGCGGCGGCGACCTTTGCCGCCGATGTGTTGGCACCCCGTGTGACCGAAGCCTACGCCACCGAAGCGGTGGAGCCTGAGATCTTCAGCCTGATGGGGGAAGCCGGTCTGCTGGGTGTCACGGTTCCAGAGCGCTTTGGCGGCCTTGGCGCAAACTACGTGACTTATGGCCTTGTCGCGCGCGAGATTGAACGTGTGGATTCGGGCTATCGCTCGATGATGAGCGTTCAGTCCAGCCTCGTAATGTATCCGATCTACGCCTATGGGTCTGACGCCCAGCGCGAAAAGTATCTGCCGGGTCTGGCCTCTGGCGCATTGATCGGCTGCTTCGGCCTGACTGAGCCCGATGCAGGCTCGGACCCTGCCGGCATGAAGACGACGGCCAAGAAAACCGAAGGCGGTTACGTCCTGAACGGCTCCAAGATGTGGATCTCGAATTCGCCGATCGCGGACGTTTTCGTCGTTTGGGCAAAGTCGGAAGCGCATGGTGGCAAGATCCGTGGCTTTGTTCTTGAAAAGGGCATGGCCGGACTTTCGGCGCCCAAGATCGCGGGCAAACTGAGCTTGCGTGCCTCGGTCACGGGCGAAATCGTCATGGAGAATGTCGAAGTCGGCGAAGATGCCCTCCTGCCAAATGTGGAGGGTCTGAAAGGTCCCTTCGGCTGTCTGAACCGGGCGCGATATGGCATCGGCTGGGGCGTGATGGGTGCGGCAGAAGCCTGCTGGCATGCTGCACGCCAGTATGGCCTCGACCGCAAGCAATTCGGACGCCCCTTGGCGCAGACACAACTGTTCCAGAAAAAACTCGCCGACATGCAGACAGACATCGCACTTGGACTTCAGGCCGCGCTGCGTGTGGGCCGTCTGATGGACGAAGCCGTCGCTGCGCCCGAGATGATCAGTCTGATCAAGCGGAACAACTGCGGCAAGGCGCTTGAAATCGCGCGACATGCACGCGACATGCACGGCGGCAATGGCATCAGCCAAGAGTTTCACGTCATTCGCCACATGGTGAACCTTGAGACCGTGAACACCTATGAAGGCACCCACGACGTGCACGCGCTGATCCTTGGCCGTGCGCAAACAGGGCTGCAGGCGTTTTTCTAGGCCGCCACCGGCCTTCGCACATTAAGGTTAATTCCTCGCGATTGTCCGCTGAGCCGAGACAAATGCGGCGAAAATGAGGCAAAGGCAGCGCCATCGCTTGCCTTGAGCCATTTTCCGCCGTCTAGATACCCCCTGTATCTCGTGGGGGTTGTACCAGTGACGCGTGTTTCGCTGTCAGAAGACCTTACTGATACCCAGTGGTTGGTTGAACTTGAAGAAATCGGCGAAGAAGCCGGTTACTTCGCGCCACTTGGGGATCATCACGCCGCGGTCTTTGACGACCGGGGTCAGAAGCTCTTGTTCGTGTCGTTCGAGAGCGTTGTAGGGATTCGGTCTACGGCGGACAATGGCTTGCCCTTGGGCTTCTCCGTGACGGAAGACACGAACTGGTCACACCTGAACCTGATCGCTTTCCGCGATACCTGGTTCCGCTCCCGGCATGTCTATGGCTTCTTTGATCGTCTCGTCGATGACGGGTTTTTCGAAGACTTCGATCATGTGGTTTTCTATGGCGCGGGCATGGGCGGCTATGCTGCCGCTGCCTTTTCCGTTGCGGCGCCCGGGGCGACCGTCATCGCCGTCTCGCCGCAAGCGACGCTGGACCGTGCCCAGACCGAATGGGATGATCGCTTCCCTCAGATGCGGCGCGCCGATTTCAAAAGCCGTTACGGCTTTGCCCCCGATATGATCGAGGCCGCCGAGGCGGCCTACCTTGTCTATGATCCGTCCGAAGTCGAAGATGCCATGCATGCATCGCTTTTTCATGGCACCAACGTCACGCGCGTGCGCTATCGCCGGGGACGTTCCGGTGCGATCGACGCTGACCTGAAGGATCTGGGGATCCTGCCCAAGTTGGTGAAGCGCGTGGGGAAGGGAAAGCTGACGCCAAAGTCCATCCACAAGGCGCTGCGCGCGCGCCATGACCACAAGCCTTACCTGCGGGCGCTGTTGGGCCGCGTTCTGGCCGAAGATCGCCCTTGGCTGACGGCTGTTCTTTGTCGCGCCGTTTTGCGGGACAAGAACATCGGGCGCTTCCGGCATTATCTGGAAGAGGCCGAAGCGCAGCTTCTGGCAGAAGGGCGGCGCGTTCCGGGCGAACGTCGCGAAGACGCCTGAACGCTGACGTCTCACAACTCATTTGACACCCCTATAAGCATCTCCTTATATAAGGAATGCCTTATGAAGATCAGTTCGCCGCGCTGGCGCACCCCCTGCGCCAACAGATCATCGGCCTTTTGCAGTCCGATCCAGCCTCTGTCTCGGATCTGACCGAGGCGCTGGACGCGTCCCAGCCTGTCGTCTCACAGCACCTGAAGGTTCTTCGAACCGCCGGCTTGGTATCCGCCGAAGCGCACGGCATGAAACGGATCTATGCACTGGATCCAGAGGCCTTGGACGCCCTTCGCGCTTTTCTCACGGAAGAATGGCACGCGGCTTTCGCCAAGATCGGAGACACCGACAATGCTTGACCCCATCGAAGTCGTCGTCGTGCTGGATATGCCGGTTGAGACTGTTTTCGAGATTTTCGTCACCGACATGGACCGTTGGTGGCCAAAGACCCCCTTCTCGCTTGGGCAGGGCAAGGTCAGCATGCCAAGGGGCGCGGGCGAAGACATCACAGAGACCGAAGCCGATGGCACTGTTCATGTCTGGGGCAAGGTCCAGCGCTATGACCCGCCGCGCCGTCTTGCCATCCTCTGGCACGTCGGCCAATCGCCAACAGTCGCGACAGAGATCGACATCCAGTTCAGGTCGACAGACGATGGCCGCACGGGCGTCACCTTGGTGCACTCAGGCTGGGACACGCTTGGTCCCGACGCGGCAGAGCGTCGAGAGAATTACATCCGCGGATGGAACACCATCCTGCCCAAGGGCTTCAAACCGTTTGCGGAAAACCAATTTGCTTCAAAGGACAAGACGTAATGGCAGATGTGATTTTGCACGGACTTCCCCCCAGCACCTATGTGCGGACGGCGCGTATGGTGGCGGCCCATAAGGGCGTACCTTATCGGCTGGAGCCTGTGGATTTCCGGTCGGACGCCTACCGTGCCCTGCATCCCTTCGGAAAGATTCCGGCCATGACACATGGCGACGTGCACCTCTTCGAAGTCCTCGCGATTGCAAGCTATCTCGACGACAGTTTCGACGGCCCGGACATTCTACCCAAGGACCCCAAGACGCGCGCGCTGGCCCTGCAATGGGTGAGCGCCACGGCCGACTATGGCTACGAACGGCTGATCCGATCCTGCGTGATTGAACGGATCACGAAGCCTTGGCGTGGGCTGGAGACGGACGAAGCCAAGGTCGTGGCCGCACGTCCCTTGATGAAGGAATATCTGGATGCTGTTGAAGCCGGGCTGACGTCGGACTATCTGGCCGGAGACGCCGTCAGCCTTGCTGACCTGACGCTTGCGCCGATCCTCGTCTACTTCGCAACCACGCCCGAAGGTCAGGACATGCTGCCCCAGTGCCCACGCCTTCAGGCGTGGCGCACCCGCATGGAAGCGATGCCGGACTACGCCGAGATCAACGCGATGGGTTAAAGCCCGCCTTCTTCGGCGACAAACCGTACGATCTCATCCACGCCCACGCCTTTGCCGACAGAGGCCATAACAAAGGCCTTGTCGCCGCGTGCGGTTTTGGCGTCCGACGTCAGCAAGTCCACATCGACGCCGACATGCGGCGCCAGATCAGTCTTATTCACAATAAGGAGGTCCGATCGGGTCAGGCCTGGCCCCTTCTTCCGAGGGATGTCCTGCCCGGCTGCCGTGTCGATGACATAGAGCGTCAGGTCCGCCAGTTCGGGCGAGAAAGTCGCAGCCAGATTGTCGCCGCCGGATTCGATGAAGATGACATCGAGATCGGGCAGGCTTTCCCTCAGATCCGCAACAGCGGCAAGGTTGATCGAGGCGTCCTCTCGAATGGCGGTGTGCGGGCAGCCGCCGGTTTCAACCCCGCGAATGCGTTCAGACGGCAGGGCCTGCTTCCGCGTCAGATACTCGGCATCTTCCCGCGTGTAGATATCGTTGGTGATCACCGCGACCGACCACTTGTCCGACATCGCACGGCAAAGCGCTTCGGTCAGCGTGGTCTTGCCAGCGCCCACCGGGCCGCCAATACCGACGCGCAACGGGCCATGAGGAGAGGTCATGAGGTGGCTCCTTTCACGAGCGGAAGATCCGGACCTCGAGCGTTTCCTGACGCATCGCCGCAAGGTCAGCGCCCGGTGTTGCAAGGGCAAGATCATCAAGAGAGGTCTGAAGCGCCACGTTGGCTGTGCGCAAGATGTCCGGCGTCAGGGCGGCAATGATACGCTGGCCTGCCGATTGCCCAAGCGGGATGTGCCGAACCGCCCCAATGGCAAGGGACGAAACCAGCGACTGGAGATAGAGCGCCACGACGCGGTCTGCCGGCACACTCAGGCGGGCGGCTGCGCGCCCCACGGCGACGGGGAAGGCATGATGCGGCACCGGCCCTTCACCAAGCGCCGCCTGAGCATCGGCAAAAGCTCGCCCCTGCTCCAACATCTCGGTCCGGCGGGCCTTGGATCCGGCACGGGCCAAGGCCTCCATCGAGAGACGATCATGATCCGCGTCGGACACAAGGGCCGCGGCCAGAACAACAGCGTCGGAAAAAAGTGTCCCCGTCCGCAAGGTCGTCGCGAGCCACGCCTGCAGGTCGACTTCGCTGGTCACGTCGCCGTCTGCAATGGCGGTTTCCAACCCCTGCGAATAGGCATAGCTGCCCACCGGAAACGACGGCGAGAGCCACTGCGTCAATGCCAGAAGATCAACGTCAGTGGTCATGGTCGTGGCTGTGGGCATGGTGGTGATCATGATCATGTTCATGATCGTGGCTGTGGCTGTGGCTGTGGCTGTGGCTGTGGCCATGATCGTGACCGAACGTCCGGCCATGCCCATAGGCACCACCTTCGGGGCGAAACGGTTCTGTCACGAATGAGATGTCGGCGCCAAGATGGGTGAGCATCGCTTCCAGAACGTGATCCCGCGCGATCAGCAGGCGCGTCTCTTCGATCTGGCAGGGCGTGTGGCGGTTGCCAATGTGCCAGGCCAGACGATTGAGATTGCTGCCTTTGATCTGGACAAGGTCTTCCGGCGCGGCCCGCACGCCGATGGTGTCGCCATTATCGAGGACGAACGCATCGCCCGCGTCGACCGACACGGTTTCGGCCAGATCGACAATGAAGGCAAAGCCGTTGTCGCTGGTCAGCTTTTTCCGGCGAAGAAGACGCCCGGCATAGTCGAGCGCGAGGCTGTCACTGGCCGCTGTCTTACGGGCAATCTTGGTGGCGCGGGGCAAGCTCATGCCTGCCCCCGTGGGCTCAGAGGCCGATGATATCGCGGTAGACGTAGTGCGCGATACGGTCGCGCGACACGCCAAGGTCGGACAATTCGCGGTCGCTCATGGCGTTCATACGCTTGATCTGGGCGTGGCGAAGCGAGGCATCTTGGTTTGCGCGCACGGCGTTGCCGAGGATCTGAAGGAGGGACATCGTTAAACTCCGAATATACAAGTCTTTGCTGTTCGGAGTTCATATACGTCAAGATTGCTGTCATAGTAGTGCCGTCTGTGCATGGCCGCGTTGCAGCGACCGGGATGCGGTTAGAACATGAAGTAACGCTGGGCCATGGGCAGAACCTCTGCCGGTTCGCAGACCAACAATTCACCATCCGCGCGGACTTCGTAGGTCTCTGGATTGACCTCGACCTCGGGCATGGCGTCGTTCAGGATCATGTCGGCCTTGCCAATGCCCCGGCAGCCCTCGATTGCGATGGTGTCGCGGGCCAGGCCAAGGCTTTCGCCGATCCCGGCCTCAACGCCTGCCTTCGACAAGAAGGCAACGGCCGAGCGTTCGACCGCCTTGCCCATCGCACCGAACATCGGCCGTGAATAGACAGGTTGCGGCGTCGGGATGGAGGCGTTCGGATCCCCCATCTGCGCCATCGCAATCGACCCGCCGATCAGGACCATTTCGGGCTTCACGCCGAAGAACGCGGGCGACCAGAGACACAAATCAGCGCGCTTGCCTTCTTCGATCGACCCGATGTGCTGGCCGATCCCGTGCGCTATGGCCGGGTTGATGGTGTATTTCGCGATATAGCGGCGAACCCGAAGGTTGTCGTTTTCGCCCGTCTCTTCCGAAAGGCGCCCCCGCTGGCGCTTCATCTTGTCAGCGGTCTGCCACGTGCGGATCAGAACTTCGCCGACACGGCCCATGGCCTGACTGTCTGAAGCGATGATCGAAAAGGCGCCCATGTCGTGCAGAATGTCTTCTGCGGCAATGGTTTCGCGGCGGATGCGGCTTTCGGCAAACGCCACGTCTTCGGGGATGGCCTTGTCGAGGTGGTGACAGACCATGAGCATGTCCAGATGCTCTTCCAGCGTATTCACGGTGTAGGGCCGTGTCGGGTTGGTCGAGGATGGAATGACGTTTGGCAGACCGCAGACCTTGATGATGTCCGGCGCATGACCGCCCCCTGCCCCTTCCGTGTGGAAGGCGTGGATCGTGCGCCCGCCGATGGCGGCGACGGTGTTTTCCACGAAACCGGATTCATTCAGTGTGTCCGTGTGGATCATGACCTGCACGTCCATATCGTCTGCAACGCTCAGGCAGCAGTCGATGGCGGCGGGCGTGGTGCCCCAGTCTTCGTGCAGCTTCAGTGCGCCGGCGCCTGCGCCGACCATTTCGACCAGTGCGGCCGGATGGCTGGCATTGCCCTTGCCGGAGAGTGCGACGTTCATAGGTACGCCGTCCATAGCCTGCAGCATGCGCCCGATGTGCCATGGCCCCGGCGTGCAGGTTGTGGCAAGCGTTCCGTGCGCAGGACCGGTGCCACCGCCGAGCATCGTGGTAACGCCGGAATGGAGCGCGTCATCAATCTGCTGCGGACAGATCCAGTGGATATGCGCATCAAAACCGCCGGCCGTCAGAATGCGCCCCTCG
>CAZMKY010000305.1:0-4859 GCA_964566835.1 uncultured Rhodobacterales bacterium | reverse complement strand
GGCTGACACGCCATTCATGCCTTTGGCGGCGGTTTTCGGACCCTATGGCATGACAGCGCTGACCCTGTTGGTCGGCGCGGTCGGTGCGGAGTTGCAGGCGCGGGATGCAAGCGCGCGTGTGCCGACCTTTGCGGTCATTTTATGTGTCGTGGCCGGGTCGGCCGTCGCCCGCCTACCAGCGCTTTTGTCGGCAGAGGTTGAGAGCGCGCCACTCGGCACCGTCCTTTTGGTGCAACCGGACGCACGGCAAGAAGAAAAGTGGGATCCGGAGAAGGGACCGGCCTTCGTGCGGTCCATGATCGAAATGAGCGCTGAGGCCAGTGGCGGTGCAGCGGATCTGGTCATTTGGCCGGAGGCTGCGGTGCCCTATCCGCTGGATCTCTCCGAACCCATTTTGACGACCGCCAGCGCTTCGGCCGGGGGCACGCCGCTGATCACCGGGCTCAATCGCCGCGAGGGTGAGGCGTGGTTCAATGCCCTCGTCCTCGTCGGGCAAGATGGGCGTGTGTCCGAGACCTACGACAAGGTGCATCTGGTCCCATTCGGTGAATATATTCCGTTCCGGATCGAGCTTCTGCGCGCCATGGCCGCGATGTCGAATTTCGGGTTCTCAAAGGGCGCGGGCGTTCGGTTGATCGACACGCCTTTGGGCAGCGCGTTGCCTCTGATCTGCTACGAGGCGATCTTCCCGACGCATGGCCGGGGGGCAGGGCGGCCAGACGTTTTGATCCAGATCACCAATGATGCGTGGTTTGGAGAATTTGCCGGGCCGCATCAGCATTTGCAGCAGGCCCGCTTTCGCGCGGTGGAGCAGGGTGTTTCGATGGTGCGCGTCGCCAATCGCGGGTTCAGCGCGGTCATCGCGCCGGATGGACAGATCGTGGCCCTGTCAGAACCCGGCGCGCCAAGCGCGCTTCTGGCGGAGGTCCCCGGTCCGGCGCAGCCCTCGCTCTATTCCCGGATGGGGGATCTGCCCGTTGCGCTTGGTCTTCTGCTTGCGTTCGCAGCGCTCGGGTTTCGGAAAAGCATTGCATCCCGTGCGCGCACGTCGTAGGCGCGTCTGACCGCTCCAACGGCTTCCTGACGGAGCGGATTTTCACGAATGGAGCACTCTCATGGATCGCCGAAACTACACCTTCACCTCTGAAAGCGTTTCAGAGGGACACCCTGACAAGGTCTGCGACCGCATCTCGGATGCTGTTCTGGATGCCTTCCTGACGGAGGAGCCGGGCGCGCGGGTGGCTTGTGAGACCTTCGCCACAAGCGGCATGGTGGTGATCGGTGGCGAGGTTGGCCTGTCGGATCAGGAACGTCTGAAGGACTACATGGGCCGCATCGGCCAGATCGCACGAGATTGCATCAAGGACATCGGCTATGAGCAGGAGCAGTTTCACTGGAACACCTGCCATGTGATGAATTTCCTGCACGAACAATCCGCCCATATCGCGCAGGGCGTTGTCGGGAACGAAGGTGCAGGCGATCAGGGGATCATGTTCGGCTATGCCGTGGACGAGACGCCAGAGTTGATGCCGGCACCGATCCAGTATTCGCACGCCATCCTGCGGCGACTGGCCGAGGCGCGGAAATCCGGGGCGGAGCCGACCTTGCGTCCCGACGCGAAAAGCCAGGTGAGCTTGCGCTATGAAGATGGCAAGCCCGTCGAAGTCACATCTGTTGTACTCTCGACCCAGCATGAAAGCGAAGATCAGTCATCGGACGATATCCGCGCGATTGTGGAGCCCTATATCCGCGAAGTGCTCCCGACCGAGTGGATCAGCGACAAGACCGAGTGGTGGGTCAATCCGACCGGAACCTTCGTCATCGGCGGCCCGGACGGTGACGCGGGCCTGACCGGACGCAAGATCATTGTCGATACCTATGGTGGTGCGGCCCCGCATGGCGGCGGTGCGTTTTCCGGCAAGGATCCGACCAAGGTGGACCGTTCGGCGGCTTACGCTGCGCGCTATCTGGCCAAGAACGTGGTCGCAGCCGGACTGGCCGAAAAGTGCCTGATCCAGATTTCCTACGCGATCGGCGTGGCAAAACCCCTGTCGATCTATGTCGATACCTTTGGCACCGGCGCTGACGCCGCCGCGATCGAGGCGGCCATTCCGAAGGTCATGGACCTCTCGCCCCGCGGCATTCGCGAGGCGCTTGATCTGAACCGTCCGATCTATGAGCGTACTGCGGCCTACGGCCATTTCGGTCGCGCGCCAGAGGCGGATGGCGGCTTCTCCTGGGAGCGGACCGATCTGGCCGATGCGCTGAAGCGCGAGATCTGAGCTCACGGGGCGACCGGATCCGATGAACGACACGACGCATGAGTCCGGTGCGCCCTGGCGCAATTTCTACGGGCGTATTCACGGCAAGACCCTGAAGCCCGAGCAGCGCCGCGCGCTGAATGAAGACCTGCCGGAATTGCGCGTGCCGAATGTTAGCTGGGACGAAAACCCGGACCGGACGGAGCTTGATCTGGCAGGACTTTTCGGGGACCGCGATGTCTGGCTGGAGGTCGGGTTCGGGGGCGGCGAGCATTTGGCGCATCAGGCCGCCTTGCATCCGGATGTGGGAATTATCGGGGCGGAGCCCTTCGTGAACGGCGTTGCAATGTGCCTGCGTCAGATCCGACTGGCCGGGGTGGACAACGTGCGGCTGCATCCGGGTGATGCGCGCGACCTCATGGATGTGTTGCCAAACGCGTCTTTGTCGAAAGCCTTTCTTTTGTACCCTGATCCCTGGCCGAAAGCGCGCCACCATCGCCGCAGGTTTGTCACGCCTGAACATCTGGAGCCACTCCACGCGGCCTTGAAGCCCGGTGCGGAATTCCGGATCGCCACGGATATTCCGGACTATGTGCGCCAGGCGATGGAAGAAGTGCCAAAAGCAGGGTTTGAGTGGCTGGCCGAACGGGCCGAGGACTGGCGGCATCCCTGGGGTGACTGGCTGTCGACCCGTTACGAGCAAAAGGCTTTGCGCGAGGGCCGCAGGCCGCATTACCTGACCTTCCGCCGGGTCTGAGTATTTTTGGCAGAATGATGCGGGGTGGTGGACGCCCCGGGGCGGCTTCGCTAACAGGTTTGCGAGCGAGGCAAGGAGAGCGAGATGTCAGGGCACGGTGACCCCATTCCGATGAGCGCGCGGTCCGGTGGGCCGCTTCGGGGCGAAGCGCATGTTCCGGGTGACAAGTCGATTTCGCACCGCTCTTTGATCCTTGGTGCCATGTCGGTGGGCGAGACGCGCATCTCGGGCTTGCTTGAGGGTCAGGATGTTCTGGATACGGCCAAAGCCATGCAGGCGTTCGGCGCAGAGGTCACGGACCACGGCGGTGGCAGCTGGAGCGTGCATGGCGTTGGCGTTGGCGGCTTTGCCGAGCCTGAAACTGTCATTGATTGCGGCAACTCCGGCACGGGCGTACGCCTGATCATGGGGACGATGGCAACATCGCCGATTACGGCGACATTCACGGGCGATGCTTCTCTCCGTTCGCGGCCAATGGGGCGGATTACCGACCCGATGGCGCTTTTCGGAGCGCGGGCCTATGGCCGCCAGGGTGGGCGCTTGCCGATGACGATCGTCGGTGCGGCCGATCCGGTGCCGGTAGAGTACCGCCTGCCGATGCCTTCGGCGCAGGTAAAGTCCGCCGTTTTGCTGGCGGGGCTCAACACGCGCGGCGAAACTGTCGTGTTAGAACCGGAAGCGACACGCGATCACACAGAACGCATGTTGGCGGGCTTTGGTGCCGAGATCAGTGTTGAAGACACCGACGAAGGCCGCGCCATCACCCTGATCGGACAGCCTGAGCTGCAGGCGCAGGACATCGTTGTACCGCGCGATCCGTCGTCGGCGGCTTTCCCGGTGTCGGCGGCCCTGATCGTTGAGGGGTCGGACGTGCTGGTGCCCAACATTGGATTGAACCCGACGCGGGCGGGTCTTTACACAACGCTCCGCGAAATGGGGGCGGATTTGACATTCGAGAATGAGCGCGTCGCGGGCGGAGAGCCGGTGGCGGATCTGAGAGCGCGTTATTCGCCGGACATGAAGGGCATCGAGGTCCCGCCAGAGCGGGCCGCGTCGATGATCGACGAATACCCGATCTTGTCCGTTGTCGCGTCCTTTGCCGAGGGCAAGACGGTGATGCGGGGGGTCAAGGAACTTCGCGTCAAGGAAAGCGACCGGATCGACGCGATGGCGCGGGGGCTTGAGGCCAACGGGGTGACCATCGAAGAGGACGAGGACCTGTTCGTCGTGCACGGCATGGGACCGGGCGGCGTGCCGGGGGGGGGCACCTGCGCGGCACGGCTGGATCACCGGATCGCCATGAGCTTCCTCTGTCTTGGCATGGCTGCAAAGACGACAGTCAGTGTTGATGATGCGGGCCCAATCGCGACGTCGTTCCCGATCTTCGAGCGCCTGATGGGCGATCTGGGTGCGACGTTGGAGCGTCTGGATGGTTGAGGGCAGCTGCCTTTGTGGTCAGGTGCGCTTTCGCGCGGCAGGCCCGATGCGGGCTGTTGTCGCCTGCCACTGTGTGCAATGCCGCAAGACCAGCGGGCATTTCGTGGCGGCAACATCTGCACCGCGCGCCTCGGTTGAAATCGAGGGTGAGGTGACGTGGTACGCCTCCTCCGAGACGGCAAAGCGGGGCTTTTGCGGGACATGCGGGTCCAGCCTGTTCTGGGACGGCGGCGGTGAGAACCTGTCGATCCACGCAGGCTCGATTGACGGCAATACCGGGCTGGCAACGCTTGGCCACATCTATACCGATGACAAGGGCGACTATTACCAGATCGCCGATGATTTGCCGACGTCAGGCGGATATGACCCCGACTTGACGACGAGGGTGCCGTGATCTTTACGGT
>CAZMKY010000304.1:0-12557 GCA_964566835.1 uncultured Rhodobacterales bacterium | reverse complement strand
AGCCGCCAGATCCATCTCGGCAATCAGCGAAAAGGCAACGCTTTGCAAAGCATCCCCGGCCAGAATGGCCGTCGCGTCATCCCACGCCTTGTGAACCGTCGGTTGCCCCCGGCGCAGGTCATCGTTGTCCATGGCAGGCAGGTCATCATGGACCAGCGAATAGGCGTGAATGGCCTCGATCGCCAAGGCCGCTGGCAGGGCGTCGCTGTCCGAAAGACCTGCCAGACGCGCGCCTTCCATGACCAGAAATCCCCGCAACCGCTTTCCACCGTTCGTTGCATAGGCCATCGCCTGAACAACGGGTTGCGACTGGTCGTACCCGGCAAAGGTCTGATCAAAGCCCGCCTGGATCTGCTCTGCGCACTGACGGCGCCGCGCGTCAAAGTCCATCAGACGTCCAGCGGCGCATGCCCGGTGGGCTGTCCCTGATCGTCCAGGGTGATCTTGGCCACCTTCTCTTCCGCCGCGGCCAGCTTCGCATCGCAATGCGCTTTCAGGGCCGCACCACGTTCATAAAGCGCAATGGAATCTTCAAGCGGCACGTCGCCGGTTTCCAGCCGTGACACCACGCTTTCCAAAGCGGCCATCGCCTCTTCAAAGCTCATCTTCTCGATCGGGGTGTCAGCCATTGCCACGCTCCATCAATACCTCCACATGCCGCCGCACACTGGCGGACAAGCCATCAAGATCATAACCGCCTTCCAAGGTCGACACCACGCGGCCTTTCGCAACCTCATCCGCGACGTCGCAAATCGCATGTGTCAGCCACGCGAAATCCTCAGCGCTCCAGCGAAGATTGGCCAGCGGATCATCCTCATGCGCATCAAACCCTGCCGAGATCAGGATCAACTCGGGCTCAAAGTCGCGCACGGCAGGCAGGATCATGTTGCCCCAGGCCCGACGCATGGCCTCACCGCCGGACATCGGCGTCAACGGCACATTGACGATCTGCCCATGCGCGCCGGTCTCGTGGCTGGCACCACTGCCGGGATAAAGTGGCATCTGATGAGATGAGGCAAACATCGCCCGCGCTTCGTTCCACAGAAGATCCTGCGTCCCATTGCCGTGATGCACGTCGAAATCCAGCACCGCAACGCGCGCCAACCCGTGGTGGTCCAGCGCATGTTTCGCGGCAATCGCCACCGTGCCGAACAGACAAAAGCCCATGGCCGTCTCGGTCTCGGCATGGTGACCGGGCGGGCGCTGCGACACGAAAGCGTTCGCAACCTCACCGGATATGACCGCATCCACGGCCGCGTTGCAGCCGCCCACCGCACGCAGTGCCGCCTGCAGAGAACCGGAAGACACATGCGTGTCCGCATCAAGCGAGACATATCCCGTCGCCGGGATCGCGGCCTGAACCCGTGCGGCGTAGGCCTCGGGATGACAGCGATAGACCTCTGCGATATCGGCCAGTGGGGCAACACGACGATCCAGATCCAGATCCTGAAGCACGGCCTGAATGGCCTCGACGCGCGCCACCCGCTCGGGATGTCCGGGCGGTGTCACGTGATCCAGTGCAGCCTCATGCCAGAAGAGTGCGGTCGTCATATCGTCTCTTTCGTCGGTCCATAAATATCCCGGAGGGAGCGCGAGGGAGGCAGCGCCTCCTTCGCTCAAAGGCGCTCTGATCAGGCTTGTCCGATCAAGCCCGTCCGATCAGTCCGGCGCCAACATGTACCCTGCGCCCCGAACAGTCTGCAGATAGCGCGGCTGCTTCGGATCACTTTCGATCTTTCGTCTCAGCCGTGTGATCTGAACATCGACGGCCCGCTCCTGCGCCTGCCCGCCATCGCGGCCAAGATCGGCCACCAGCGACTGACGGCTCTGCGCCTCGCCCGGTCGGGCCGCAAAGATCCGCATAAGCTGCGCTTCGGTTGCGGTCAGACGCACGGGGTCATCGCCCCGCCACATCGTGCCTTTCTCGACGTCATAGCGGATCGGTCCAAGCGTCAGCATCTTGGGCTGGGTCGCCTTTGTCTCGGTCGGCGGCACACGGCGCAGGATCGAATTGATGCGCAAAAGCAGTTCCTTGGGCTCGAACGGCTTCGGCAGATAATCGTCCGCACCCGCTTCCAATCCGGCAATGCGCTCGTCCGTCTCGCCTTTTGCGGTCAGAAGAAGGATCGGGGTAGTGATGCTTTCGCGCAGGCGCTTGCAGAAGGACAGCCCGTCTTCGCCGGGCATCATCACGTCCAGAATGATCATGTCGAACTCAAGCCCCGACAGCACGCGGTCGGCATGCGCTGCATCCCGCGCCGCGCTCACCCAGAATCCGTGCCGGATGAGGAACTTCTGAAGAAGGCCCCGAATGCGCTCATCGTCATCGACGATTAGAATATGTGCGTCTGCGTCGGTCATCCACCAGCCTCCTTCAGACGGGTGTAATGGCGATGCATGTCCGCGTCCATCATGGCTTCCAGAACTTGCCGGAACCCGCTGACGGCTTCGGGCCCCGCCGTGCGGAACGCTGCCCGCATCCGTTTGCGCTGGGCGTCTGACAGATGCGCCTCCAAGGCGCGGCCATCTTCGGTCAATGTCAGATGCCGCTCCCGACGGTCGCGCTCTCCGACCCTGCTCTCGACCAGACCATCCTCGACCAGCGTTCTAAGGACCCGGTTCAGCGATTGCTTGGTCACGCCCAAAATGGACAAGAGGTTGTTCACCGTCGTTCCGGGCGATCGGTTGATGAAATGGATCGCGCGGTGATGCGCGCGGCCATATCCCTTTTCGGCCAGAATGCGATCCGGATCGGCGGTGAAACCGCGATAGGCGAAGAACATCGCCTCGATCCCCTTGCGCAACTGATCATCCGTCAGAAAAAGCAGGCTCTCGCCGCCTGGGCCACCTTCAGCCATGTCTGTCCCCGTCACGTTTTACGGAAGGTTACGTCAGCCTTGTTGACATTCCAAGACCGAGTTGGTAGCGATTCCCGGATTTTCCGCAACATTATGACCGTTGCGGACCTAACCGCGCAACTTTTGGAAAGGATGATGCAATGGCGGGCGGATATGCAGACCGGGACGGCAAGATCTGGATGGATGGCCAGCTTGTAGACTGGCGCGATGCGAACGTGCACCTCCTGACCCACGCGATGCACTACGCGTCGTCCGTCTTCGAAGGTGAACGCGCCTACAACGGCAAGATCTTCCTCAGCCGTCAGCACTCCGAGAGGCTCCACTTCTCGGCCGGTGAGATCGACTTCGAAATCCCCTGGACGGTCGACCAGATCGAAGCGGCCAAGGCCGAAGTTCTGAAAGCCAACAACCTGACCGACGCCTATGTGCGCGCGGTCGCCTGGCGCGGCGCGGGTGAAGACATGGGTGTCGCCTCCTCGCGCAACCCCGTCCGCCTTGCCATCGCGGCTTGGGAATGGGGCGCTTACTACGGCGATGCGAAGATGAAGGGCGCCAAGCTCGACATCTCCAAGTGGAAACGCCCCTCGCCCGAGACGATCCCGGTGCACGCCAAGGCCGCAGGTCTCTACATGATCTGCACGACCTCCAAGCACGCCGCCGAAGCCAAGGGCTGCTCGGACGCGCTCTTCATGGATTACCGTGGCTACGTGGCCGAAGCGACGGGCGCGAACATCTTCTTCGTCAAGGATGGTGAAGTGCACACGCCGCTGGCCGATTGCTTCCTGAACGGCCTCACGCGCCAGACCGTCATCAGCATGCTGCATGACCGTCAGATCAAGGTGCATGAACGCCACATCATGCCCGATGAGATGGCCGAGATGCAGCAATGCTGGCTGACCGGCACCGCGGCCGAAGTCACGCCCGTGGGCCAGATCGGCGACTTCAATTTTGAAGTCGGCGCCCTGACCCGCGACATCGCGGAAAGCTACGAGAAACTCGTCAGATCCTAAGCGGCTGACCCGCTGCCCGGGCCGCACCGTCCGGGCAGCGCCAACACGGCCTCACGCGGCCCAAACCGTCCAGAGATAGGCCCCGAATACGGCCAGCCAGATCACGGGCACCACATTCAGAACCTGTCGAAACGGCTCTTTCCGGGTCTTGTGCCGGAAATAGCGCTGCCCCAGCTTGGCGCCGATCCACCCGCCAAACGTCGCCGCCAGCAGCAAGGACCGCTCGGGCACCCGGCGCCGTCCATGTCGCGCAGCGCTCTTGTCCATGCCCCAAAGCGCAAAGGTCAGGACATTCATCACCAGTACGGCGAAGACGACCTGCACCGCGCTCACGCCGCTCACCCGTACTTCGTCACATGGCTGCGGGCACGCCCGCGCTGCAGCTTCAGCTGACGCTCGCGCAAGATGATCAAAACGCCCGCGGCAATGACCAGCGTGGCCCCGCAGAGCATCTGGAAAGTCGGCACTTCGGCAAAGAAGACATAGCCGATCAGAACCGCGAACAGCATCGAAGCATACTCAAACGGCGCCACGATCGATGCATCGGCATAGCGGTAGCTGCTGGTCAGCAGGATCTGCCCGATGCCGCCGAAGAACCCCGCCCCGATCAGGGCAAGTGCTGCCCCGGTCGACGGCATGACCCAGCCGAACGGCATTGTCAGAAGTGAAAGCAAGGTGGCGGTGATCGAGAAGTAAAATACGATGGCCGCCGTTTCTTCGGTCTCGACAAGACGGCGGACGAAGACCTGCGCCATCGCCGCACAGAACGACCCGGTCAGAACGATCAGTGCCCCGAAGGCAAGCCGGGGGTCGACGCCGTCCGACCCGGTAAAGGCGGACAGCCGTGGCCAAAGGATGATCAGAACACCCAGCATTCCAAGCCCGACAGCCGTCAGTCGCACCTTGCGCACGCGCTCCCCCAACATGATCGCCGCCAAGACGACCACGAACAGCGGCATCGCGTATTGAATGGCTTTCACTTCATAAAGAGGCAGGATCGCCAGACCGGCAAAGCTCATAGCCATTGCCGTCGTCCCGATCAGGCCGCGCCAGACATGGCCCAGCGTGTTGACGGTCTTCAAACCGTTCCTCAATTCCCCCCGCGCCATCAGCCAACCGATAATGACCGGCAGTGCAAAGAAAGACCGGAAGAACACGGCTTCGCCCGGCGGAACTTCCGCCGACGCCAGCTTGATAAGGCTGGCCATGACAACGAATAGAAGAACCGACGTCACCTTCAACGCGATGGCGCGATAGGAATTGGCGGGCGCGATGGACATATCCGCTGTCGTATCAGCGTCTTGTCACTGAAGCCAGCCTGTCAGTCTTCGGCCAGCAAAGGCTCGGCAAACCCGGAAAAGTCCGTGTCGGAATAAAGCGGCACGCCCGTCAGCTTGATCTTGTCCATAGCGGCCACCGCAGCGTCATCCGGGCCGGGGCCCGGCTGGCGCAGCACAACCGCCCGAATGCGGTCGGGGTGACGTTGGATCGCGTCCAGATAGATCTCTGCATCATGCTGTCCGGTATCGCCAATCAGAACGAAGCTCAGATCAGGATTGGCCTCCAATATGGTGTCGATGGCCGCGCTCTTGTGGTCGCCATGCGTGCCGGTGACAAATTGCGTGTCACTTATACCGAGATCGCGCAGGAACATCGGACCAAGCGGAAGCTCAGCCCGCTTGAACGTGTTCTCCAGAAACGCATGCAGGTTCCATGGCGAAGAACTGACATAGAAAATCGGTGCGTCGGCGTCCTTGGACAACGCGCGGATCAGCTCGATGCTGTCCGGGAAAACATGACGCGTTGCGGCACTGCCCGTGAAGGTCGTCCACAGGTTCTTCGCCAAGGAATAGGCGCCTGTCTGCATCATCGTATCGTCGATGTCCGAAATCACGCCAAAGCGCGCCTCGTCCGAAGGAATCAGAACCGGGCACGCCACCGGAAGGTCCTCTGACCCTTCGACCATTGCTGTCACCTCGCGCCAACCCGCGGCACGGTCTCCTCGCGGCAAGGCAATCGTGACATAGCCCTCTTCGTCCGACTGCGCCTCGGCCAGCGTTCCCGGCACGCGGACAGTCACATTCGCGACCTCGTCCGTCATGAACAGCGACACCATCTGCTTCAGATTGGTCCATTTCGACTGCTCTGGCAGCGGCGCGTCGGCCCGGATGCGTGTCAGAACACGCCCACGCAGGATCAGGTCATGCGGTGTGGCATAACCCCGATAAGCTTCGAACAAGGGCGGTTCCTCGGGCGCAGAGCGGAAACGATCGACAAGACGCTCTGCGCGCACCGCCACGCGATGTGCAACATGCATCAGACCCATAGGCTCCCTTCAGGTTATTCTTCTCAAGGCCCAACGCGCAGCATCAGCGACGGTTTCATCCGGGTCATCGGTCAGGCTTGCGGCAACTCCGCGCAGGCGCGCGTCGTCCGAATTCCCGATGGCGTAGAGCACGTTCCGCACAAAACGGTCGCGCCCGATCCGCTTGATGGGGGAGCCCGAGAATTTGGCCCGGAACGCGGCATCATCCAGCATCGCCAGCTCTGCCAGATCCGGCGCCACAAGATCCGCCCGCGCGGCATAGCGATGATCGCGCGCGGCGACTGCGAACTTGTTCCAAGGGCAGACGGCGAGACAATCGTCACAGCCATAGATCCGGTTGCCCATGCGGCCCCTCAGATCTTCGTCCACCGGTCCCTTGTGCTCGATTGTCAGGTAGGAAATGCAGCGCCGCGCATCCAGCTTGTAGGGTGCCGGAAACGCATCGGTCGGACAGATCTCCAGACACTTCCGGCACGAACCGCAGTGATCGACTTCGCCGGCATCAGGTGCCAGCGCCTCGGTCGTGAAAATCGCCCCCAGAAAGAACCAATTGCCCAGATCGCGGCTGACCAGGTTGGTGTGCTTGCCCTGCCAGCCCAGCCCTGCCGCCTGCCCCAAGGCCTTCTCCGGGACCGGTGCCGTATCGACAAAGACCTTCACCTCGGCCCCGCTTGCCGCCACCAGCCACCGCGCCACGCGCTTCAGCCGCTTCTTCAGAACATCGTGGTAATCCTTGTTCTGCGCATAAACGCTGATGACCCCTCGGTCACGATGCGCCAGATCTTCCAGCGGATCATGCTCCGGCGTGTAAGGCTCGGCCAACATGACCACAGATTGCGCTTCGGGCCAAAGCGCGGTCGGATCGCCGCGCCAATGCGCGCGCTCGGCCAACCACCCCATCTGTCCGTGATACCCGGCGTCCAGAAACGCCGCCAACCGCCCGGCTATCTCCGGCACGGCATCAGGGCGGCAAACCCGCGCCATCGCAAACCCGGCCTCCAGCGCCTCCTCGACAAGCCGGGCCTTGAGATCGGTGTCCTTCATCGGTCCGGAAATATCCTGGAGGGGCACGGGGAGGCAGAGCCTCCCCGACTGTCAGAAATCCAGGTCGGCATAATGCGCAGGCGGCGGAAAGCCCGGCAAGGCATCCGCCAGAAGCGACCGGAACGCAGGCCGCGACTTGATCTTGGCATACCAGTCCCGCACACCTTCACTCCGGTGCCAATCCACGTCCGAGATGTAATCAAGGGCCGAGATATGCGCCGCCGCGGCAAAATCGGCCAGCGTCAGCGCGTCGCCCGCCAGCCACCGCCTGTGATCCAGAAGATGCCCCATATAATCCAGATGCATCTTGATCGCCCGCGCGCCCGCCTTCACGTTCGAACTGTCCGGATAGCCTTCCTTGGTTATCTTCTTGTTCACCCGTTCATATAGAAGCTTCGACGTCACTTCGTGATGGAACTTGTCGTCGAACCACTGGACCAGACGCCGGACTTCGTGACGCCCCTCGGCATCCTTTGGCATCAGCGCCGGCTCCGGTCGCGTCTCTTCGATGTATTCGCAGATCGCGCCACTATCGGCCAAGGTCAGACCATCGATCTTGATGATCGGCACCTTGCCCGCCGGGTTCCGCCGGAGGAAGTCCGCATCCCGCTCCCAATAGCGCTCTTCGATCAGCTCCACTTCCAGCCGCTTCTCGGCCAGCATCAAGCGCACCTTGCGGCAGAAGGGGGAAAGGGGAACGTGGTATAGTCGGATCATCGCTCAGAGGCTCCGTCGGTTCTTCCTTCAATGCCCGGAACTGGCGCAGGCCTCAACCCTCGAAGCATGCCGCCCGCCCATCCACGCGTATCGTCGCCGCCCCGTCCGCGATCTGCGCAGCCCGGCGCGAGGTCGCCGTTGACGGGTTGACCGCCTGACGTTCCTTCGGGTTGGGCAGCACTGCCGCCAGAAGCGATGCCTGTCGCGCATTCAGGTCCGCTGCGCTGATGCCAAAGTGGTGCTGCGCCGCCGCTTCGATGCCGAAGACACCTTCGTCAAACTCGGCGACATTCAGATAAACTTCCAGGATACGCCGCTTCGACCAGAACGCCTCGACCAAGGGCGTCATCAGCCCTTCCAAGGCCTTCCGCGGCCAGCTCCGCCCCTGCCAGAGCCAGACGTTCTTCACCGTCTGCTGGCTCAGCGTCGACGCCCCGCGCGCAGCGCCATCGGCGATCGCGTCGCGAATGGCCGACATGTCGAAACCCCAGTGCAGGCAGAAATCGGCATCTTCCGCCGCCACGACAGACCGCGCCATCACGGGCGCAATCCGCTCCATCGGCACCCATGTCCGCTGCACACTGCCCAGCCGCATGCCTTCGCTCAGGATGTAGGGCGTCGTGGGCGGACGCACCACGGCGTAAAGCGCCACGGCAAGAACCAGCGCCAATGCGCCAGCCACCACCAGCCGCCCAAGCGCGGCCAAGGGTCGTCGCCGGATCGGTTTGGCGGCTTTCTTTTTCTTGGATGCTGCCCGCTTTGCCATGGCCGACACCTGCCCGTAAGTCCGCCATCAGGTCAAGCCTCAGACATGCCCCATCAGTCTGCCGGAAATACTCAAAGAAAACGCCCGGTGGCATCAGCCACCGGGCGCGTCTCTCAATCTTTAAGGGCCAGACCTACTCCGCGGGAATTGCGGCACCTTCGATGCGGATCGGATGCTTAAGCTTGTTCAGCATCTCCTTCGGGCAAACCTGCACGAACTTCGGCAGTTCGATGTCCCAATGCTGCAACAGATCCTGCGCCTTGCGGCTGCCGGTCTCAGCGGCATGGCGCTCGACCAGGCCTTTCAACTGATCCTGCCAATGCGCCACTTCGACCGGACAGGTCACCAGCGTTTCATGGTTCAGAAGCGTCTCAACCGACCCGTCCGGGTCATAGATGTAAGCCATGCCCCCGGTCATACCGGCACCGAAGTTCGCGCCGATCTTACCTAGGATCACCGCGACACCGCCGGTCATGTATTCACAACCGTTGGATCCGCAGCCTTCGACCACAACACTCGCGCCCGAGTTACGGACGGCAAAGCGCTCGCCCGCACGGCCAGCCGCGAAAAGATAGCCATCCGTCGCGCCATAAAGAACGGTGTTGCCGATGATGACATTGTCTTCCGCCACCAAGGGTGACGCCATAGGCGGCCGAACGACGACCGTCGCACCCGACAGACCCTTGCCGACATAGTCGTTGGCATCACCAGAGACTTCGAGCCGCAGACCCGGTGCCGCGAAGGCGCCAAGCGATTGCCCGGCAGACCCTTGCAGTTTGACCGTCAGGTGATCGCGCTGAAGATCATTGCGCATGCCAAAGCGGCGGACGATGTGGCTCGATGTGCGTGTGCCGATGGTGCGGTGGGTGTTCCGCACGGCATAGCTCAGCTGCATCTTCTCACCATCTTCAAGGAACCGGGTAGCGTCCTTGACGATCTCTGCATCCAGCGTGTCATCGACCGCATTCCGCGCCTTGTCGCGGTTGTAGACGATGCGGTCCGCACCATCGACCGTGATCAGAAGCGGGTTCAGATCCAGATCGTCCAGATGCGCCGATCCCCGGCTGACCTGGCTCAGAAGGTCCGCACGGCCAATCACGTCATCAAGGCTCCGCGCCCCGATAGAGGCCAGGATCTCGCGCACTTCCTGCGCGTAGAATGTGATCAGGTTCACCACTTTGTCGGCATTCCCGGTGAACTTCTCGCGCAGACGCTCATCCTGCGTGCAGACGCCAACCGGGCAGGTGTTCGACTGGCACTGACGCACCATGATGCAGCCCATCGCGATCAGCGCGGCTGTGCCGATGCCGTATTCCTCGGCCCCCATCATCGCCGCCATGACGATGTCGCGGCCTGTGCGCAGGCCGCCATCGGTCCGAAGCGTGATCCGCTCGCGCAGATTGTTCATCGCCAGAACCTGATGCGCTTCCGTCAGACCCATCTCCCAAGGCAGACCGGCATATTTGATCGACGTCGCAGGCGATGCGCCCGTGCCGCCATTGTGGCCCGAAATCAGGATGACATCTGCCTTTGCCTTGGCAACGCCGGCTGCAATCGTGCCAACGCCCGAAGACGCCACCAGCTTGACCGTTACCTTGGCCCGCGGGTTGATCTGCTTCAGGTCATAGATCAGCTGCGCCAGGTCTTCGATCGAATAGATGTCGTGGTGCGGCGGTGGTGAAATCAGCGTCACACCCGGCGTCGAATGGCGAAGTCGTGCAATCAGCTCGGTCACCTTCATACCGGGCAACTGGCCACCCTCGCCGGGCTTCGCTCCCTGCGCGACCTTGATCTCCAGTTCTTCGCACTGGTTCAGATATTCTGCCGTGACGCCAAAGCGGCCGCTTGCGACCTGCTTGATCTTGGCCGACGGGTTGTCACCGTTTGGCTCCGGGTGGAAATGCGCCGGATCTTCGCCGCCCTCCCCGCTGTCAGACTTTGCACCGATGCGGTTCATCGCGACGTTCAGCGTCTTGTGCGCTTCCGGGCTGAGCGCGCCAAGCGACATGCCCGGCGTGACAAAGCGCTTCCGGATCGAGGTGATGCTCTCCACCTCCTCAATCGGGATCGGCTTGCCCATCGGCTTGATGTCCAGAAGGTCACGCAGATGGATCGGCGGATTGCTCCGCATCTTGGCCGAGTATTGCTGCCACATGGCATAGCTTGCCCGGTCACAGGCCGCTTGCATCAGGTGCATCGAGGTCGCTTCCCAAGCGTGGGTCTCGCCCGAACGGCGCGCCTTGTAGAAGCCACCAATGGGCAGAATGCTCGTCGCCCCCATATAGGCGCGGGCGTGCACTTCTTCGGCTTTCTTCTGCAGACCTTCGACACCGATCCCGGAAATGCGGCTGTGCATGCCCGGGAAGAATTCGTTGACCATGGCGCGGCTCAGGCCAACGGCCTCGAAGTTCAGACCACCCCGATAGGACGAAACAACGGAAATCCCCATCTTCGACAGGATCTTCAGAAGACCCGCGTCAATCGCAGCGCGGTAGCGTGCCACCGCTTCGGTCAGGGAACCGTCGATCAAGCCCCGCTCGATGCGGTCGGCAATGCTGTCCTCGGCCAGATAGGCGTTCACAACCGTCGCACCACAGCCGATCAGAACGGCGAAGTAATGCGGATCGATGCACTCGGCCGACCGGACGTTCAACGAACAGAACGTCCGAAGCCCCTTTTGCGTCAGCCACGAATGCACAGCGCTGGTCGCAAGGATCATCGGCATCGCCACGCGGGCTTCCGACTGATGCTGATCCGTCAGCACCAGATGCCCGGCACCCGAGCGTACAGCGTCCTCTGCCGCCTCACGGATCGCGGTCAGCGCCTTCGACAAGGCCCCCCGCCCTTCACCCGCGGGGAAGGTGCAATCGATCTCGGTCGCCGGCGCGTTGAAGTGCTTCTGCAACTCCTCGAACTGCGCATTGCCCACGAAGGGGCTGTCCAGAACGATGATCTCGGTCTGGCTCGAATCCTGATCCAGCACGTTCTTCAGGTTGCCGAACCGGGTCTTCAGGCTCATCACGCGGTATTCCCGCAAGCTGTCGATCGGCGGGTTCGTCACCTGGCTGAAGTTCTGGCGGAAGTAGTGGCTCAATGGCCGATAGCCCTTGGACAGAACCGCAGACGGTGTGTCATCGCCCATCGACGCCAGCGTTTCCTTGCCGTCTTCGGCCATCGGCGCAAGGATCTGCTCCAGCTCCTCGATGGTGTATCCCGCCGCCACCTGACGCCGGCGCAGCTCGTCGCCGTCGAACAAAGTTGTCTCCGTCGTGACCGCCAAGGCGTCATCCAGCTCGGTGATCTTGCCAACCCACTCCCCGAAAGGCAGCGCCGCGGCCAACTGGTTCTTGATCTCGGTGTCGTGGAACAGCTTGCCCTCGACCATGTCGACCGCGATCATCTGCCCCGGACCCAAGGCGCCCTTTTCGACAACCGTGGCTTCATCCGTCGGCACCATGCCGGTCTCGGACCCTGCGATCAGCAGACCGTCCCCGGTCACGGTATAGCGCATCGGCCGCAACCCATTCCGGTCCAGCCCCGCGCAGACCCAGCGCCCATCCGTCATCGCCAAAGCCGCCGGCCCGTCCCACGGCTCCATCACGGCATTGCAGTAGGAATACATGTCACGCCACGCCTGCGGCAGCTCTTCGGCCTGCTTCGACCAGCTCTCGGGCACCAGCATGGTCTTGGCCATCGGCGCATTCCGCCCGGCGCGCACCAGAACCTCGAACACGGCGTCCAAGGCGGCCGAGTCGCTCGACCCGTTGGCCACAATCGGCTTGATGTCATCCGCCGTGTCACCGAACGCCGAAGAGGCCATGCGGATCTCGTGGGAC
>CAZMKY010000303.1:0-6151 GCA_964566835.1 uncultured Rhodobacterales bacterium | reverse complement strand
CCAGACATCGTTCAGCCGGGCATCATGTGCGGACGCGGGCTCAGTCGGAAATTCAGATGGAGAGGAGGGCATCTGCACCGCCATTTTGTTCTCAAAATCATATAGCGTGGGCGGATAGGCGGGACCACTCAATTGTGTATGTCGCTTTTGCATGAGGTGCAAAAAAAGGCCCTGCATCCAGACAGATGCAGGGCCTTCCTGTCCCGCGGGAGTGGTGGCTTTAGCCGCGGTTCATCCGGTTTTCGATCAGGTCATCGACGACTTCGGGTTCTGCCAAAGTCGAGGTGTCGCCAAGGCTGCCGTAGTCATTCTCTGCGATCTTGCGCAGGATGCGGCGCATGATCTTGCCCGAGCGTGTTTTCGGCAGACCCGGTGCCCACTGGATCAGATCCGGCTTTGCAATCGGCCCGATTTCGGCCCGGACCCAGGTCTCAAGCTCTTTGCGCAGCTCTTCCGATGGTTCCTGGCCGCCCATCAGCGTGACATAGGCATAGATGCCCTGGCCTTTGACATCATGCGGGTAGCCGACGACGGCGGCCTCGGCCACGGCCTCGTGGGCGACAAGCGCGCTTTCGACCTCGGCGGTGCCCATCCGGTGACCCGACACGTTGATGACGTCGTCGACACGACCTGTGATCCAGTAGTAGCCGTCTTCGTCCCGCCGTGCGCCGTCGCCGGTGAAGTAGTAGTTCTTGTAGTCCGAGAAATAGGTCTTCTCGAAGCGCTCGTGGTCGCCCCAGACCGTCCGCATCTGGCTGGGCCAGCTGTCTTCGATGCAAAGGACACCTTCGCAGGCCGTGTCTTCCAACCGCTCGCCGGTTGTCGGCTCCAACATCACCGGCTTGATCCCAAAGAAGGGCAAGGTGGCCGATCCGGGCTTGGTGGCAATAGCGCCGGGCAGGGGCGTCAACAGATGCCCGCCGGTCTCGGTCTGCCACCACGTGTCGACGATTGGGCATTTCCCTTTGCCGACGACGTCATTGTACCAGTTCCAAGCCTCCGGGTTGATTGGCTCACCTACCGTGCCCAGAACTTTGAGATCGCTCAGATCATACTTCTCGACGAACTCGGTGCCCTTGCCCATCAGCGCACGAATGGCGGTGGGGGCCGTATAGAACTGGTTGACCTTGTGCTTCTCGCAGACGGCCCAGAAGCGCCCCGCATCGGGGTAGGTCGGAACGCCTTCAAACATCAACGTGGTCGCGCCATTGGCCAACGGACCATAGACGATGTAGCTGTGACCAGTGACCCATCCGACATCCGCCGTGCACCAGAAGATGTCACCATCGTGGTAGTCGAAGGTGTATTGATGCGTCATCGAGGCATAGACGATGTAGCCGCCGGTCGTGTGAACGACGCCCTTCGGCATGCCCGTTGAGCCAGAGGTGTAGAGGATGAAAAGCGGATCTTCCGCCGCCATTTCTTCCGGCTCGCACACGTCCGAGACCTGCTCTTCCATTTCGTGCAGCCAGAAATCACGGCCTTCCGTCATCGTGATGTCGCCACCGGTGCGCTTCACGACCAGCATCTTCGACGGGGTCGAGATCTTCTCGAACGCCTTGTCAGCATTGGCCTTCAAGGGCGTGTTGCGACCGCCGCGCGGGGCCTCGTCGGCTGTCACGACAACCTTCGCTTCGGACCCGTCAACACGTGCGGCCAGAGCGTCGGCCGAAAAGCCACCGAACACGACCGAGTGGATCGCACCAATCCGCGCGCAGGCGAGCATTGCATAGGCGGCTTGCGGGATCATTGGCATGTAGAGAACAACGCGGTCCCCTTTGCCGACGCCCATCTCTTTCAGGACGTTGCCGAACTTGGACACATGCGCATGCAGTTGCTGGTAAGTGATATGCTGGGCTTCTGCCGTCGGGTCGTCCGGTTCCCAGATGATGGCCGTTTGCGAACCTCGTGTGGCCAGATGGCGGTCGATGCAGTTCGCCGCGACGTTCAGAGTGCCATCCTCAAACCAGCGAATATCGACATTGCCTGGCGCAAAAGAGGTGTTCTTGACCTTGCTAAAAGGCTTGATCCAGTCGACGCGCTTTCCGTGTTCGCTCCAAAATCCTTCAGGATCATTGATCGAAGCTTCGTACATCGCGTCATAGGTTGCCTTGTCGGCATGGGCGTTTGCGGCAAATTCAGCCGTTGGCGCATAGGTCTTGGCGGTCTCGTCCGACATGGAAGGTCCCTTCGTTCGTCTAGGTCTTTTTTGCTTTCGCGCGTCTGGTCTTAGATGGCCAGATATTCTGCACGAAGTTTCTCGTCGTTCAGCACTCGCTCGGCGCTGTCGTCATAGACGACCTTGCCGATGTCGAGGATCACGGCCCGGTCCGCAAGTTTAAGCGCGGCCACGGCGTTTTGCTCAACGATGATGGTGGTGATGCCCTGATCGCGAATGACGTTCAGCGTCTTTGCGATCTCCTGAACGATCACCGGGGCAAGGCCCTCGTAAGGCTCGTCCAAGAGCAGCACCTTGATGTCGCGGGCCAAGGCCCTGGCGATGGACAGCATTTGCTGCTCACCGCCCGACAGTGTCGTGCCTTCCTGCTTGCGGCGTTCTTCAAGCCGTGGGAACAGCTTGTAAATCCGCTCCAGCGACCAGCCGATCGGCGGTGCGATCTGTGCAAGCTGCAGGTTTTCTTCCACCGTCAGACCCTGAATGATGCGGCGGTCTTCGGGGACAAGTCCAATACCGGCTTGCGCAGCCTCGTGGCTTTTCATCGTGTGCAGCGGTTGGTGATCCAGCCAGATTTCGCCGGATTGCAGCGCCGGGTCGTCCAGACGCGCCAACGTCCGAAGCGTGGATGTCTTGCCCGCGCCGTTCCTTCCCAGAAGGGCAAGAATCTCGCCTTCATGGACGTTAAAGCTCACGTCCTGAACGATGTAGCTTTCACCGTAATAGGCTTCGATATTCGCAACCGAAAGGAAGGGCGGGGTAGTGGCCGCGTTGTTGCGGCGCTTGTCGAATGGTTGATCGTCCAGCATCGTCTTTCTCCCTTAGGCCGTGGCCTGCTCGCCCAGATAGGCTTCCTTGACCTTCGGATTGCCGCGAATGTTCTCGGGCGTGTCTTCGACCAGCGGCGTGCCTTGTGCCAGAACGGTGATGCGCTCGGCCAGGCTGAACACCACGTTCATGTCGTGTTCGATGATCGCCATGGTGATGTCGCGCTTGTCCCGGATGTCCTTCAGCAGCTGAATGGTGTTTTCCGTATCCGCGCGCGCCATGCCCGCAGTCGGCTCATCCAGAAGCAGAAGACGCGGCTGCTGCACAAGACACATCGCCATTTCCAAACGGCGCTTGTCCCCACGGCTGAGCGAGGCCGAATGCATGCCGGCCTTCTCGGCCATGTTGAGATCTTCCAGCATGTGCATCGCCATGTCCTTGATCTCGGCTTCCTGACCGACGCTTTCATAGGCGTGCATCCGGAAAGCCCCGTCCCGCTTGGCAAAGCAGGGGATCATGACATTTTCCAGTACGGTCAGGTCGCCGAAGATCTCGGGCGTCTGGAACACCCGGCTGATGCCCATCTGGTTGATCTCGTGCGGCTTGCGTCCCAGCACCGATTGCCCGTCGAACATGACCGATCCGGTGTCCGGGATCAGCTTGCCAACAAGGCAGTTCAGCAGTGTGGACTTGCCCGCACCATTCGGTCCAATGATCGCGTGGACGGTGTTCTCTGCCACGCTCAGGTTCACGTCACCCAGCGCCTGCAAACCGCCGAAGCGCTTGTTGACACCTTTGACTTCTAGAATTCCCATTGAGCCGTTTCCTTATTTAGAAGGTGTCTTGTTGCGACGGAAGATCCGACCAATCCGCTGACCGCCTTCAACAAGGCCGCCGGGCAGGAAGATCACGATCAGCATGAACAAGAGACCCAAGGTCAGGTGCCAGCCTTTGCCGATGAAAGGGTGGATGATGAAGACAACGAAGTCCTCAAGCCCATCCGGCAGGAAGGCGAACCACTGGTGCAGGATCGCGTCGTTGATCTTGGACAGGATGTTTTCCATGTACTTGATCATGCCGGCGCCAAGGATCGGACCGATCAGCGTGCCAACGCCACCAAGGATCGACATCAGAACCACTTCGCCGGACGCCGTCCAGAACATCCGCTCCGGTCCCACCTGCGTGTCCATCGCTACCATCAGACCACCGGCCAGACCGGCATCCATGCCCGAGATCACGAAGGCCGCCAAGGTGTATGGCTTTGCATTGAGTCCGGTGTAGTTCATCCTCTGCTGGTTCGATTTGACCGCACGCAGCATCATGCCGAAGGGCGAGCGGAACAGGCGGATCGCGATGTAGAAGCTGATCAGCATCACGACAGCGGCGATGTAGTAACCAGCGTTAAAGGTGAAGGCCCAGTCGCCGACCTCCATGATGTAGCTCGACCGCATGTCCAGACCGAAGAGGTTGGCGCGCCCGATCTCGCCTTCTGCAAGGTTGGACAGAAGCGGTTTGTCCGTCGCTTTCAGCTGCAGACCCGTCTCACCGCCGGTGATCGGCGTCAGGACGGAATAAGCCAGTGAATAAGACATCTGCGCGAATGCCAGCGTCAGGATCGAGAAGTAGATGCCCGATCGTCTGAGCGAGATGAAGCCGACCAGCAGGGCAAAGATGCCCGCAAAGACGATCGACATCAGGATAGCCGGAATGACGTTCAGCGTCAGAAGCTTCATCATCCAGATCGCCGCGTAGGACCCGACACCCAGGAAGGCGGCGTGACCGAACGAGAGGTAACCGGTCAGGCCGAAAAGGATGTTAAAGCCGATGGCGAAGATCCCGAAGATCACGAAGCGCTGCATCAGGTCGGGGTAGCCCGCGTTGAACTGGGCCATGGCCGAGTTCTCGGGGAACGGGTTCAGGATGAAGGGTGCCAGCATCGTCAGGATGACGACGATCATCAGCAGCCCGAAATCCTTGCTCGTCAGGCCCAAGACACCTGTGCCTGGTGCCTTTGCGGCGCGCGAAAGTGGTGCAGCGGTGTTGGTTGTCTGTTCAGCCATTGCCTTATTCCTCCATCACGCCTCTGCGTCCCATCAGACCGCGCGGACGGGTCAGAAGGATGACGATTGCGACGAGGTAGATGATGATCTGGTTGATGCCCGGCAGGATGTCGATCACGACAGCCATCGAGGCGAAGCTTTCAAGGATACCCAAGAGGAACCCGGCCAGGATGGCGCCGGGCAGAGAACCCATGCCGCCCACAACAACGACCACGAAGGATAGAACCAGAAAGTCCATGCCCATGTGATAGTTTGGCGCAACAATGGGCGCGTACATCACGCCCGCCGTGCCTGCGACGCAGGCCGCGATGGCGAACATCATGGTGAAGCGCTTGTCGATATCGATGCCCAAGAGCCCGACGGTCTCGCGGTCGGCCATGCCGGCCCGGACGACCATCCCGAAGGTGGTGAACTGCAAGAAGCCAAAGACTGCGGCGATCACGACCATAGCGAAGGCGAAGTAGATCAGACGCCAGTAGGGGTAGACGATCGTGAACGGATCGGCGCCGATCAGAACGCCAAAATCGAACGATCCGGTGAAGGACGGCGGTGCCGGCGTCGGGATCGGGTTCGCGCCGAAGAAATACTTCACGATTTCCTGCAAGACGATGGCCAGACCGAAGGTGACGAGAATCTGGTCCGCATGCGGACGCTTGTAGAAGTGCTTGATCAGGCCACGCTCCATCGCGAAGCCAACGGCGATCATGATCGGGATCGAAAACAGGATCGCCAGTGGAACGGACCAGTTGATGATGGCCTGTCCGGCCGCTTCGCCAAACCATTCATGCAGGTAAGGCACATCGACTTTCAGCGGATTGCCAAGGCAGTCCTTCCGGCTTTCGTCGATGACTTCGTGGCTCAAGCTCAACAGACGCTGAAGCGTCACGGCACAGAAAGCACCGATCATGAAAAGCGCGCCGTGCGCGAAGTTGACGACACCCAAGGTGCCGAAGATCAGCGTTAGACCAAGAGCGATCAGCGCATAGGCGCTGCCCTTGTCCAAGCCGTTCAGGATCTGAAGGATTATGGCGTCCATGGTCCCACCTCGCGTCGGACGGAAAGAAGAAGGAAAGGGGTGGGGAGGGGCGCGAGGCCGCGCCGCTCCGATTTTTTTGCCTCAGGCGATTAGGCGCCCGGGTTGCACTCG
>CAZMKY010000302.1:0-2104 GCA_964566835.1 uncultured Rhodobacterales bacterium | reverse complement strand
CCATCAATCGGTTCAGGGCATATGTCATGCGGTCATCCTCTGTTGTCAGCGCCACCCGCAGATGGCCCGCCGCAGCCAGTCCAAAGCTTTCGCCCGGCATGACCGCGATGCGTTCCTCTTCCAGAAGCTTGGACGCGAAGTCTTCGCCCGACAAGCCCGTCGCGCGGATATCCAGCATCAGATACATCGTCGCTGTCGATGGCACGACAGCTATGACGTTTGACGCGGCAAGTATATCTTGCGCTACCTTATGGCGGCGGCGGAAGGGGGCAGAGATCCTGTCTTCAAGGTCTGACCCTTGGGCGAGGGCGAAGAGCCCTGCTTCCTGGATGTATCCCGGCACGCCATAGGTCGTCCCAAGGGCCAGCGTGCTCATGTGCTGGACGGCATCCTCAGGCCCCACGACCCAGCCAAGCCGGCTGCCGGTCATGGCGTGAGACTTGGAGAGAGAACCCACAACAAGCGTGCGATCTGCCATGCCCGGAAGGGCGCGCGGGCTTTGATGGGATCCGGACCAAAGCTGTGTGTCATACACCTCGTCCGAGATCAGCCAAAGGTCGTGGGTGCGGCAAACCTCGCAGATGCCCTGAAGCGTCCGGTTCGAATAGACCGCGCCGGTCGGGTTGTTGGGCGTGTTGATCAGAAGGCTGCGTGCGCCGGGCGCTACGGCCTCCAGATCGCTTTGCCGGGGCTGAAACCCCGCATCGGCCTGCGCCTCAACCGCGACCGGCCTGGCACCCACCGTCCGGATCGTGCCGGGGTAGGTGGTGTAGTAGGGGTCAATGAAAAGTGCCGTGTCGCCTTCGTCGCAAACCGCGTGATGCGCCGCGAAAAGCCCCGCTTGGGCGCCGGGCGTCACGATGACGTTTTCTGTCTTGGTCGCCACGCCGGTTCGTGCAGCAACACGTTCGGCAATGGCGGCGCGGAGCGTCGTTATTCCGGGGATTGCGGCATACCCCGTGGCGCCGGCCAGCGCGGCACGGTGCATGGCATCAAGGATTTCGGGCTCGGTCTGGCGGTCGTGTTCGCCGATCGTCAACTCGATCACGTCCTCGCCACGGGCCACCATCTGGCGCGCGCGATAGAAGTTCCCCCAACCGTCCGAGCCACCGCCCGTCAGACCCCTGATGCGTTTCGAAAGTTCCATAGGTGTGAATGGCCACAGGATCGGCTGGCATGTCAAATGAAGACCTTTGAACACACCTTTCAATTTCGCTGATCTCTCGGCTTGGCAGTCCACGACTTTCTGACTAAGGTCGCGCCCATGACCAACTCGATCTGCATTATCTGCTGCATCATTACCTGCTGACATTCGTCGCGCGGGCCAGGGTCACTTCACCTTCACAGTCGATCACGCTAAGCCCGCGCGGGACCCCGCCCGCGAAAGAATACCGATGACCGAGATCCGACTGAGAAACACCAAGACCCGCAAGATCGAGCCCTTGGAGCCGATCGATCCGAACAATGTGAGGATGTATGTCTGTGGGCCGACGGTCTATGACCGCGCGCACCTTGGCAACGCGCGGCCGGTGGTGGTCTTCGACGTGCTCTACCGCCTTCTTCGCCATGTTTATGGCGCGGACAGAGTGACTTACGTGCGAAACTTCACAGACGTGGAAGACAAGATCAACGCGCGTGCGGCCGAGACGGGGCGCAAGATCACGGACATCACGGAAGAGACGATTGGCTGGTATCTGGATGATATGGGCGCGCTTGGCGCTTTGGAGCCCAACCAGATGCCCCGCGCGACCGAGTGGATCGGTGGCATGGTCGAGATGATTGAAGGCCTGATCGCGCGCGGTCATGCCTATGCGGCCGAAGGTCATGTCCTGTTTCGTGTGCGGTCCGATGCGGACTACGGGACGCTTTCCGGTCGGTCGGTCGATGACATGATCGCTGGCGCCCGCGTGGAAGTGGCGCCCTACAAGGAAGATCCGATGGACTTCGTCCTCTGGAAGCCGTCCACGGACGATCTTCCAGGCTGGGACAGCCCTTGGGGACGGGGTCGTCCGGGGTGGCACATTGAATGCTCTGCGATGTCCTTTGGGCTGCTTGGCGAAACCTTCGACATTCACGGCGGTGGGCAGGATCTGACCTTCCCGCA
>CAZMKY010000301.1:0-1671 GCA_964566835.1 uncultured Rhodobacterales bacterium | reverse complement strand
ACGCACCTCGCCCACGATAATGCGGTCGGGACGCATACGCAGGGCGTTTTTTACAAGGTCGCGCTGGAAAATAGCGCCAGTGCCCGAAGGGCTTGGCGGGCGTGTTTCCAGACGGACAACGTGTTCCTGCTGAAGCTGAAGTTCAGCGGCGTCTTCGATCGTCACGATCCGCTCGCGCACATCAATGGCGCGGCTCATCGCATTCAGGAGCGTCGTTTTGCCCGAGCCCGTACCACCTGAGATCAAAACGTTCATGCGAGCTGCCACGAGGGCACGAAGCAACGCTGCGGCTTCGGACGAGAGCGAGTCGAGCTCGATCATCTTTTCCAGAAGGATCGGTTTCTTGGAGAACTTACGAATGGACAGCGACGGACCATCGATCGCACAAGGGCGAATAATGGCGTTTACCCGGCTGCCGTCTTCGAGACGCGCATCAACCCAAGGCTGGCTTTCGTCGACGCGACGTCCGATGGACGACACGATCTTGTCGATGATGCGCAGAAGGTGACGTTCGTCCCGGAAGCGCACGTTGGATTTCTCAAGAACACCAAAGCGTTCCACGAAGACCTGTTCATGGCTGTTGACCAGAATATCGTTGACCGTCGGGTCTGCCAGAAGCGGCTCCAACGGACCAAAGCCCAGCACTTCGTGCATCAGCTCATCAACGATGGTCTTAAAGTCTTCCGTCCGCATGGGACGCTTTTCTTCAGCCAGCACCTGCTGCGCGAGGTTTGCAACTTCGCGGCGAAGCTCGTCCGTTTGGACTTTGTCGATAACACTGAGGTTCAGACGCTCCAACAAGGCCTCGTGCAGGCGGCTTTTCAGCTCCAGACGGTCCGTCAGTTCCTTGTCGGCCTTGTTAAGCGATTTCAGCGTGTCGCGCGTGATCGCATTTGCAGCGTCGAGACCTACGACGTTCGCGCCGTCTGCCTGGGCCTTATCGGACTTGGAAAATGCCTTAAACATGTACTTGGCTCCTCATTAACGACTGGCGTGCTGACGCACGGGCAGCGCGTCCTGGGTGGCTTTGGCAAGACCTGCGATGGCCTTGTTCAGATCGGACCGGGCGGCGACTTCAGACAAGGGCTTGCCATAGTCGATCGCCTCGCGCGCGGCGCGCGGGTCCTGCGGCAGCCAGTGATTGAACTTCACGTCCAAAAGCTTGGCAGCCTCTTTGTGGTGGTTCCCCAGCATCAACGGCTTTTTCTCGCGGTTGATGACCACCTCGATTTCAAGGCCGAGATTATCGGACTTGAAGAATTCCATAAGCTTGTGCGTTGCGCGGACCGACGGGACCGTGGTGTCCGTGACGATGACCATGCGGTCGGCGGCTTCGACAACGGGTTCGATCCAGTTCACGAGCGCACGCGGCAAATCGACGATGACATAGTCATGCGTGCGGCGGAGCGCGGTGATCAGTGCCTCAACCTGAGCAGGCTGAAGCGCATCCAGCGGCGCGAACTTCGACGGTGCTGGCAGAACGGTCAGACCGCCGGGCGTTTCCACAACGGACTGTTCGACCCATTGGTCGTCCGGCATCGTGCCATCAAGCGCCATCTGCATCAGCGCTTCGCTTTCGTCGGTATCAAGAAAGTCCCCGACTGTGCCAAACTGAAGATCAAGGTCAACAATCGCGACGCGCGTCTCGGACGTCTTCTTGAAGCGGCCTTT
>CAZMKY010000300.1:0-3131 GCA_964566835.1 uncultured Rhodobacterales bacterium | reverse complement strand
AGTTCGAAGACGGTTCCATGACCGAACTCGACATGCAGTCGATCGACACCGGCATGGGGCTCGAACGGATTGGCGCGCTTCTGCAGGGCAAGCACGACAATTACGACACTGATACGATGCGGGCGCTGATTGAAGCGTCGGCGCATGCCACGTCGACGGACCCCGATGGTGACGGCAATGTCCATCACCGCGTCATTGCCGACCACCTGCGTTCGACCTCTTTCCTGATTGCCGATGGCGTGATGCCATCGAACGAAGGGCGCGGCTATGTCCTGCGGCGGATCATGCGCCGTGCCATGCGTCATGCGCATCTTCTGGGCGCGAAAGATCCGGTGATGTACCGTCTTGTGTCTTCGCTCGTCGGCGAAATGGGGCAGGCCTATCCGGAACTGGGCCGCGCGCAGCCGATGATCGAGGAAACGCTGAAGCTGGAAGAAACCCGCTTCCGCGAAACCCTGGACCGCGGTCTTAGGCTTCTGGATGACGAACTCGGCCAGCTTGCCGATGGCCAGGACCTTCCGGGTGAAACGGCGTTCAAGCTCTATGATACCTACGGCTTCCCGCTCGATCTGACGCAAGATGCCTTGCGCGAAAAAGGCCGCGCGGTCGACCTCCCGGGCTTTGATGCGGCCATGGCTGAACAGAAAGCCAAGGCGCGCGCCGCTTGGGCCGGCTCGGGTGAGACGAAGGACGCTCAGATCTGGTTCGACCTCGCGGATGCGCATGGCGCGACAGAGTTCCTTGGCTACGATACTGAGACGGCAGAAGGTCAGGTTCTGGCCCTCGTCCAGGACGGCAAAGAGGTTGAAAGCGCCGCGCAAGGCCAGAAGGTTCAACTGGTCTTCAACCAGACCCCTTTCTACGCCGAAGCTGGCGGTCAGGTGGGCGATACCGGCAAGATCGCGACCGAAAACGGGGCTGTCGTCATCACGGACACGCAGAAGTCGTCCGGGGTCTATATTCATATCGGTGAAGTCATCGAAGGCGAGGTCCGAAAGGGCGAAGCAGCGCGTCTTGACGTCGATCACGACCGCCGCTCGGCCATCCGTTCGCACCACTCGGCCACGCACCTTCTGCACGAAGCGCTGCGTGAAACGCTCGGCGACCACGTCGCGCAGCGCGGCTCGCTCAATGCGCCGGATCGCCTGCGCTTCGATTTCAGCCACCAGAAGGCGCTGACGCTCGAAGAACTGAAATCCGTCGAAGATCAGGTGAACCGCTTCATCCGTCAGAATTCGCCTGTGGAAACGCGGATCATGACGCCGGACGATGCGCGCGCCATCGGCGCCCAGGCGCTCTTTGGCGAAAAATACGGCGACGAAGTGCGCGTTGTCTCGATGGGCGAGGCTGAGACAGGCAAAGGCACCAACGGCGACACGTGGTCGATCGAGCTTTGCGGCGGCACGCATGTGAACCGCACCGGCGACATCGGTCTTTTCGTCACCACAGGCGACAGCGCATCGTCGGCTGGCGTGCGCCGGATCGAAGCTTTGACGGGCGAGGCCGCATTTGCCTACCTCTCCGAACAGGATCACCGGCTTGCCGCAGCCGCCAGCGCCCTGAAGGCTCCGGCGTCAGAGGTCACGGACCGGATCAGGGCGCTGCAGGATGAACGCAAAGCGCTGATGGCCGAAGTTGCGCAACTGCGCCGCGAACTGGCGATGTCCGGCGGCTCTGGCGCAGCACCAGAGGCGCAAACGGTCGGCGGGATTGCCGTTCATTCGCAAGTGCTAAGCGGCGTCACAGGCCGTGATTTGCCGCCGCTCATTGATGAGCACAAAGCGCGTCTTGGCACCGGGGCTGTGCTCCTGATTGCCGATACAGGCGACAAGGCGGCCGTCGCCGCCGGTGTGACCAAGGATATCACCGACAAGATCAGCGCCGTCGACCTCGTCCGGGCTGCTGTTGCGGAACTTGGCGGCAAGGGCGGTGGTGGCCGCCCCGATATGGCGCAAGGCGGTGGGGCCAGTGCCGAGAATGCCGATGAGGCCATCAAGGCCGCTTTGAAACTTCTGGAGGATCTCTGATGCCTGCACTTTGGATTGCTGCCGTTTCCGTCACGGATCCAGATCGCTACGCCAAATACGCTGCCGTCGCGTCCGAGGTCATCCCGTCCCATGGCGGTGAATTCATCGCGCGCGCGGGCCGCTACGTGCAGCTTGAAGGTCGCGACTTTCCCCGGAATGTCGTGGCTCGGTTTCCAAGCGTCGACGCGGCAGAGGCTGCTTACAATGACCCGCGCTACCAAGCGGCGCTGGTAGATGCGCACGCAGCGGCTGAACGCCAACTCGTCATCGTGGAGATTGACGGCTGAAAGGCGATCTGGGCGCCATGATGGCCCGCCACGCGCGGGTGGGCCGTGTCGAATGGATCGGTCTCCGGGCAGAGCGACGCGCAGAGATGGTGTCGGTGCAGGAGGCCGCCATCACAGAGTCCGGCCTCGAAGGTGATCATGCCAGACCGGGCAAGCGCGCGGTGACGTTGATCCAGGCCGAACATCTGACGGTGATCGCGACGCTTCTGGGACTGAAATCGGTTGAACCCGGCATGCTTCGCCGCAACATCGTTGTCTCGCAGCTCAACCTTCTGGCCTGCCGCCACCGCGACATCCGGATCGGCAGCGCTGTTCTTCGGGTTGAAGGCCCATGCCCGCCATGCTCGCGCATGGAAGAAACCCTCGGCCCCGGCGGCTACTCCGCCGTCAGGGGCCACGGGGGCGTTTATGCCAGCGTCGTGCAACCCGGTGTCCTGTCGTTGCGGGATGGCCTTCAGCCACTCCTGTCCGATCAGGACTGACACTTGGCGGACGGCAATGCGTTCGCGTGTGAAGCCAATCGGCTCCACGCCCCCATCAGTCTGCCAGAAATACTCGACTAGCCTGCCGCGCGGGCCTGGCGCTTGCGCTCGTGCGGATCGAGGTAGCGTTTCCGAAGGCGGATCGCATTGGGCGTCACTTCAACCAATTCGTCATCGTCGATATAGGCGATCGCTTCTTCAAGGCTGTGCGTGACAGGCGTCGTCAGGCGCACCGCTTCGTCCGTGCCGGAAGCCCGCACGTTGGTCAGCTTCTTGCCCTTCAGCGGGTTCACCTCAAGGTCGTTGTCGCGGCTGTGCTCGCCGATGATCATGCC
>CAZMKY010000299.1:0-11573 GCA_964566835.1 uncultured Rhodobacterales bacterium | reverse complement strand
GCGCAGTGCCGGGCGCATCGAGATGGCAGGCGCTGCACGTGACATCAAGGTGACCGCTTTGAATCGGGCCAGTGGAAATCCAGCCGTGATCGCCCGACTTCAGGAGGATTGTGGCGGACAGCCCCGCGACCGGGAGTGCGGCCATCAGGGCCATCCGCCGAACCAGGCGCATCGACAAACCGGAGAATCTCCGTGCCCCCACAAATGAAAGTCCCCACCCCATTCAGGCTCTCTTCGCGTTTGGTTCTGGCCTCAAGTCTGGGGGTTTTCTGGTTAAGAAACGTTTAAGCCTGCATTAAGACTTTGGGCGATTTGGCCGCAATTTGACCCGAACTCTTAACAAGATACACCTTTGGGTTGAATCTCTGACCTGATTGGACTTCGCGCTCGTGTAATTCTGCGAATCGGGCCCGTTTGTTTCCGGTTTGAGAAGAGGCAAAAAAGCGACCGGAGTTGCAGATTTGGACTGGCCATCGGCTTTGCATCGGGCCAACACTGGCGCCAGATTTTGGCTTGGGAGGCTAATATGAAAGCAGCGGTTTGCCATGAATTCGGCAAGGATCTGGTGATAGAGGATGTAAAACTGGCCGCTCCGCTGGCCAATCAGGTGTCGGTGAAGATCAAGGCGGTTGCGATCTGCCATTCCGATATCTCATACGCCGATGGCATCTGGGGCGGCACGCTGCCCGCGATCTATGGCCACGAGGCCGCCGGGCGTGTGACTGGTCTTGGACCCGACGCCCGCGGATACGCCTTGGGCGACAGGGTCATCGTGACGCTGATCCGTGGCTGCGGGCACTGCAGTCCCTGCGCCTCTGGGCGCCCTGTGGGGTGCGAGACGCCAGCCGGAGCGTCCCCGATCACGGACGAAAGTGGGGCGTCAGTCGTTCAGGCCATGAACTGTGGCGCCTTCGCCGAAAAGGTCATCGTCGACCCCAGCCAGCTGGCCCGGATGCCGGATGGTCTGCCGTCCGACATTGCCTGCGTTCTGGCCTGCGGCGTGATCACGGGCGTGGGCGCCGTGGTCAATTCGGCCAAGCTGCGCCCCGGTCAGGACGCCGTTGTCATCGGAGCGGGCGGCGTGGGACTGAACGCGATCCAAGGCGCACGCCTGGCAGGGGCCAGACGCATCGTCGCCGTCGATCTGTCTGCATCCAAGCTGGAAGATGCACGCGCCTTCGGAGCAACAGATACCATGCTGGCAGACACAGCCGACCCGGCGGGCGAGTTGCACCGTCTGATCGGTCGGGGTGCGGATGCCGTCTTTGTCACGGTCGGCGCCATCCCAGCCTATGACGCTGCCCCCGCACTTCTTGCGCCAAGTGGCCAGATCGTTCTTGTCGGCATGCCTGCCGTTGGCGCAACAGCCAGCTATTTGCCGGTCGATTTCGCGGCGACGGGACAGGGCATGATCGGATCCAAGATGGGAGACTGCGTGCCCGCGCGCGACATTCCTTGGCTGATCGATCTCTGGAGCCAGGGCAGGCTGGAGCTGGAGGCGCTTGTTTCGGGCCGCTGGCGGCTGGATCAGATCAATGACGCGATTGCCGACACCAAGGGTGGTGCGGCGCGGCGCAACGTCATCGTATTCTGAGGACGATCAATCCTCGTCCGACCAGTCATACATCACGATGCCCGTGCTGGCCGTGCCGCCCGCCGCGGCATAGAGACCGCGCGCGGCGTCGTTGTCGCTTTCGGTCAGGACCCACATCTCTTCGCAGCCACGGTCCCGGGCTACGTCGATCAGACGTTCCATCAGGCGTCGTCCAATGCCTTGGCGATGGAAGTCCTCATGGACGCCGACCTCGTTGATGAAGAACTGAGGCGCCTTGTCGGGATGCATGATGACCGTGCCACTGGCAAAGCCAATGACTTCGCCCGCCGACTGGGCGACGACCATCTCGTTCACGCCGGTCGCAAGAAAGCGCCAAGCCCAAGACGGGTCCACTGGACCGTCAAATGTACCCTCGCGCACGCGATCAAGCACATGCGGGTCCTCTGGACCGAGATGCCGAATGGTGATTGTGTCGAAAGACAAGGCCAACATCCTCGCCGGAAAAAGATCTAAACAATGAAACTGACCGATCTCGACATCATCGTCACGGCCCCGCCCCCACCGGGCTGGGGAGGGCGCTACTGGATTTTGGTCAAAGTGACAACAGATACCGGCATAACGGGTTGGGGCGAATGCTATGCCTCTGCCGTGGGGCCGGACGCCATGACGGCGGTGATCCGGGACGTTTTTGCCAGACATATGGAAGGCGAAAGCCCTGAAAACATCGAGTTGATGTTTCGACGGGTCTATTCCTCGGGCTTCACGCAGCGCCCTGATCCCACCTTGATCGGCGCGTTTTCGGGTCTGGAAATCGCGTGCTGGGACATCTTGGGTAAGGACCGCGACCGCCCGGTATGGGCGCTGTTGGGCGGTCTGATGAACGATCGCATTCGCGCCTATTCCTACCTCTACCCGCTGCCGTCGCACCCGCTTCCGGCGTTCTGGGGCGATGCCGACATGGCCGCGGAAAGCGCGCTGGATCTGGTCCATCGCGGGTACACGGCGGTGAAGGTTGATCCGGCAGGCCCTTACACCATTCGGGGTGGCCACCAGCCTTCCATGGGCGATCTGATGACCTCGGCCACGTTCTGCGCCCGGATCAGAGAGGCGATCGGCGACCGCGCCGACATCCTGTTCGGCACCCATGGCCAGTTCACGCCCGGCGGCGCCATCCGAATGGGACAGGCGATTGCGCCATATTTGCCGCTTTGGTTCGAAGAACCCGTGCCACCCGATGATCCGGACGCCATGGCCCGCGTCGTGGCGGGCACCACGGTTCCGGTGGCGACCGGTGAGCGCTTGACGACAAAGGCCGAGTTCGCGGCCGCCCTTCGTGCGGGGGTTTCGATCCTGCAACCGGCGCTTGGGCGCGCGGGCGGCATCTGGGAGGCAAAGAAGATCGCCGCGCTGGCCGAAGCCGCCGGGGCACAGATGGCACCGCATCTTTACGCAGGTCCGGTTGAATGGGCGGCAAATATCCATCTGTCCGCGTCGATCCCAAACCTTTTGATTGCCGAGACGATCGAGACGCCCTTCCACGCGGCGCTGATCAGGAACTCGATTGTCATCGAAGACGGCTATGTTCGCGCGCCGACCGCCCCCGGTCTTGGCATCGATGTCGACGAAGACCTCGCACGAGCGCATCCCTTTACGGGCAGCGGCCTGCATCTGGAGATGCAGGAAGACCCCATCGGATACGGCGGCGCCAATCTGTTCGGCGGTGGTGCGCCCGCCGAGGGTGACGGTTAGCCGGCGTCCAGTATCTGGTCGTGGATGGCGATCGCGTCTTCGATGTCATCGAAGTAGAACAGCTTGCCCTTTTCCAAGACGATTCCGGCTTCGCAGTTCCGCCGCAGCGCGTTGGTGGAGTGATTCACGATGATGGCGCCCGACTTCTCCAACCTGTCCCGCATCAGCGCCTGCGACTTGGCCCTGAAGGATCGGTCGCCGACACTCATCACTTCGTCGATCAGGTAGGTATCGAAAGGGATACCCATTGAAATGCCAAAGGCCAGACGTGCCCGCATGCCCTGCGAGTAGGTCCGAAGAGGCTGATAAAGGTGCGGGCCGAGTTCGGCGAAATCGTCCACGAAAGCAATCAGTTCTTCCGTGTCGCGGCCATAGATCCGCGCCACAAAGCGGGCGTTCTGGGCGCCTGTCAGATCGCTGTGATAGCCGCCACGAAACCCGACAGGCCAACTGATGCGGCCCGTCGTCTCGACCCGCCCGGATGTTGGTCGCATGGTGCCCGAGATGATCTGCATCAGCGTCGATTTCCCGGCCCCGTTCCGGCCAAGCAGCCCGACAGACACACCCGATGGAATGGTCAGGTTGGCGGCATCGACCACAGTCGTGGGACGGCCATCCACAAAGAAGGTCTTTGTCAGGTCGACAAGTCGGATCATCGCCGGTCGCGAACGCTGTAGTAGATCAACACGCCGATGGACCACCCCGCGATCAGGAACAACGCCAGCAGCCCGGCCAGCATTTCGCGGCTGGGGAACTGTGCGCTGGTCGCGACGGTGGGTTTGATATGCGCGAAAAGATAGCGGCTCTTCCGCCGCGCCTCCGCCTGAGCGGCGTCGAATGCCGCCAAGGCCGCTGTGTAGGCTTGTTCGGCGAATTCCCGATCAACGGCAAGACGCTCGAATTCTGACAAGAGCGTTGCATAGTCATCGCCGCCCTGCCCGTCGCCGCCACCGACGCCAAGCTTGCGACGCTCATCCGCGATGCGGCTTTCGATCACGGCGATCCGACGATCGGCCTGTTGCAGCCGGATGTCCCCGGCCCGCGTGGATTCCCGCAGGAGATCGGCATCGATCAATGCCGCGGCAAGCTGCTGCTCCAGCGTCGATAAAAGCCCCATCTGGCCTTGCAGGTCAGCGGTTGGGTCCACGATCTGCGTACGCGACCGGAAGGCGGTGATCGCCTCACGCGCCTGCTTCAATCGTTCCACCGCACGGTCGAGTTCTTCGCGCGCAAAGGCGGTCGTGTCTTCCTGCGCAATGGCCGACAATTCCTGCACCAAGGCAGCGCTTTGAGCCAGGACCTCTTCCGCGATGGCATGCGCGTCTTCCGGTGAGAAAGCCAGCGTTCTGAGATTGATCAGCCGGGTGCCCGGGTCATAGACCAACTGGGACATGCGGCCCCAATAGCTGTGAAGGTCCTCCAGCGACGCATCCGCCTTCAGCGCAAAGACCGGATCATTGTCGGCCTTCGTGTAGATGCTGCGCAGATCCAGCCGTTCATCCAGCGTGGCCACCAGTTCCTGACTTTGGATGAAGTCGTTCAGAATATCTGCATCAGACGTCGTGGACGCTCCGATGTCTGCGACACCGCCAAAAAGCTCCAACGGAGAAGAGAATTCTTCTTTTACAACCGAGAACGAGACGTAGCTGGCGTATTGGTCGTTCGCGCGGGTGTAGAGATACCCGATCCCCAGAACCATCGGCACAATCACCAAGAGCATGAAAGATCCGATGATCCCCCAATGCCGCTGCTTGGGACGCGCGCGTTTGGCGGGTCGAGGTTGTGGCGTCTTCGGCTGTTCAAGGTTCAACCGGCGCGTGGTCCCGCTCTCGGTCTTTGCGTCCGCTTCTGCCTTTCGCCGACGTGCCTTGACCCTTCCAGCCTTGGAAAGTGGCCTGTTGCGCTGCCGCCGTTGTCCTGCCGGGCGATTGTCGTCCAAAGCTTTGGCCCCTTTTCAAACGATCAATTTGCACGTCTGATCGAAGTGTTAGAGATACGAGCAACATATTCCAAACCATCGGGCAAGACGGAAATGTCCTTCGCACCTGGTCAGTCGCGCAGACGCTTCACTACAATCCGGGCCATCGGCGCCCTGATTTTGCGTGAAATGTCGACGACTTACGGGCGCTCTCCGGGTGGATATCTTTGGCTTGTGGTGGAACCCGTGGCGGCCATCGCGCTTTTGTCCGTGGCCTTCTCACTGGCGTTTCGGGCACCATCGCTCGGGGAAAATTTTCCGCTGTTTTACGCGACCGCCTATCTGCCCTTCGCCTTCTTCATGGAACTTTCGAACAAGCTTGGGGGGGCAATCCGCTTCTCCAAGTCGCTGCTCAGCTTCCCGGTTGTGACCTTCGTCGACGCCTTGGCGGCGCGTGCCCTGCTCTCGCTTCTGATCAACATACTGGTCTTCTTGCTGATCATGACAGGCATCGTGGTGATCTTTGATCTGAATCCAGTGATCGAACCTTTGCAGGTCGTGAACTCCTTCGCGATGATCCTTGTTCTGGCGGGTGGCATCGGAACGCTAAATTCTTATCTTTTCTTGACTTTTCCGGTCTGGAAGCGGCTCTGGAAGGTGATGACGCGCCCTCTTTTCATCCTCTCGGGCATCTTCTTCTTGCTGGAAGACGTGCCGGAGAATTTGCAGTTCGTCCTGCTCTATAACCCGATCTTCCACATCACCGCCGAGATGCGGTCAGCGTTCTATGGCATCTACAATCCCGACTACATCACGCCGGTCTATCCTTATGCCGTCGGTGCCGTGACATTGTTCTTCGGGCTCTTGCTGCTCTACCGTCACTATGACGAGTTGATCTGGAAATAGGCTGCTTTTTCAGCGACAATCCCTCCGGGAACCGGCAGATTAAGTCATTACCATGAACGATCATTGCCACGAAATGTGCACAATCAGAGATTAATCGCTCTTTGACAGGGCAATCGCGGCGGTGGGCCGCGCAATGGGTAGGACAATGGCAGCACAACAACCGCAGGCTCCGGCAACTTCGGAACTGGTCGCAGCGCGCAACAGATCGCGTCACTTTCTGATCTTTGCCTTCCTCTTCTCGGTCTTCGTTAACCTGCTGATGCTGACCGGCCCATTGTTCATGCTGCAGGTCTATGACCGCGTCCTTGGATCCCGCTCTGAAGAAACGCTGGTTGCCCTCCTGATCCTGGTTGTCGCGCTTTACGGCCTGATGTGGCTTTTGGACTTTGCCCGGACACGACTTCTGGCCCGGATGGGCGCGCGATTTCAGTCCGATCTGGACGAGCGTGTGTTCCGCGCCGTCATGACGGCTAACCCCGCGAAACAGCGTACGACACACCACCTGACGGCCACGCGTGATCTTGAAGCTGTGCAGGGCTTTCTGTCCTCGCCCGCTTTGATCGCGATCATGGATACGCCCTTTGCGCCGCTCTTCATTGGCGCGATCTTCATCTTTCACCCGATGCTGGGCTGGTTCGCCGTTGCCGGCGGCGGCGTTTTGATCCTGCTGACAGTCGCCAACCAGTTGCTGACCAAGCAAAAGGTCAAAGACGCACAGATCGTATCGGAGCGGGCAAACCGTTTTGCCGACAACGCGCGTCGCGCAACAGAGCTGATCCGCAGCCAAGGCATGCTGCGCCCGGTCAGCCAGCGCTGGATGCAGCGCCGGATTGAAGCGCTGGAAGCGAACATGAATGCGGTCGACTGGACCGGCAGCTTCTCGACCTTCACCAAGGCCTTCCGCCTTGCCCTGCAATCGCTAATCCTTGCCCTTGGCGCCTACCTTGTTCTGCAGGGTCAATTGACGGCAGGCGCGATGATTGCGGGTTCGATCCTTCTGGGCCGCGCCCTTGCCCCGATCGAACAGCTTCTTGGCCGTTGGAGCCAGGTCGAACGGGCCCGCCAGGGCTGGACGTCCCTGTCCGAGTTCTTGGGCGTGATGCAACCGCCGCAGATGCGCACAAAGTTGCCTGCACCGAATGGCCATGTCGAAGCCAAGGGCGTGACCGTGACCGTCGCGCCGGGTCAGCCGCCAATCCTCTACAATGTGAGCTTCGAGCTTCAGCCGGGCGAGGCGTTGGGCGTCATTGGCCGATCAGGTTCGGGCAAGACGACCATCGCCAAATCGTTGCTGGCCCTGATTGAACCGAACGTCGGTGAAGTCCGCCTTGGCGGCGCGCTTCTCAGCCACTACGAGAACGAAGATCTGGGCGGCTATGTCGGGTATCTTCCGCAAGAGGCGCAGCTGATCAACGGCACGATTGCAGAAAACATTGCACGCATGTCGATGTCACCCGACGGCAAAGCCGTTGTCGAAGCTGCCAAGAAGGCCAAGGCGCACGAACTGATCCTTGGCCTGCCAGACGGCTATGACACCGTCATCGAAGACAACAATCTTGGCCTCTCCGGCGGTCAGCGGCAGCGCATCGCGCTTGCGCGCGCACTTTATGGTGACCCCGTGCTTCTGGTTCTGGACGAACCGAACTCGGCCCTCGATATGGAAGGGACCGAGGCATTGAACGCCGCGGTCAGAACCATGAAGTCCGAAGGACGCACCGTCGTGATCATGACGCACAGACCAATGGCGATTTCCGAATGCGACAAACTGATGGTTGTCGACAAGGGGCGTGTCACTGCGTTTGGACCGCGCGATGAAGTGCTGAAGTCGATGATGAAGAACTCCGAAGACATAAACAAAACCCTGAACCGCGGAGCAGGCGCATGAGCGATATAGAACGCCCGAAATGGCGGGCAGGCATGCCCCTGACCATCGGTTTCATCGCGATTCTTCTGCTGGTCGGCGGCATCGGTGTCTGGTCTGTCAACACGCGCATCGCAGGCGCCGTCATCGCAAGTGGGATGATCGTTGTCGAAAGCAACCGACAGGTCGTGCAGCACCTCGAAGGCGGCACGGTTGGCGAAATCGCCGCGCGCGACGGGGATCGTGTTGCGGCAGGTGACCTTCTGGTCCGCCTCGATGACACGCTTCTCAGCTCTGAATTGAATGTTGTGGAAACGCAGTTGATCGAAATCCGGTCGCGCCGCGCGCGATTGGAAGCCGAGCGGGAAGAGGCCAAGGATATCGAATTCGATGCCGACCTACTGGAGCTTGCAAAGGACAATCCTGAAGCCCGTGAGCAAATCGAAGGTCAACGTCAGCTGTTCTTTGCCCGCGCCGAGACGATGCAGCGCGAACTGGAACAGATCGGCGAACGTATTGCCCAGACCGAGAACCAGATCGAAGGCACCGAAGCGCAGCTTGCCGCGCTGGCCATTCAGGAAGAACTGATCTCGGACGAACTGGTCGATCAGGAACAGTTGTTCGAAAAAGGTCTGGTTCAGATCCAGCGGGTCAGCCAATTGCGCCGCGAAGCCGCACGGCTGTCCGGCGAACTGGGTGAGCTGACCAGCCAGGTGGCGCAGCTGAAAGGTCAGATTGCGGCCTTCGAGATCGAAAAGCTCAGACTGGAAACGGCACGCCGCGAAGAAGCAATCGTCACGCTTCGCGACCTGCAGTACCGGGAACTGGAACTGGCCGAGCAGCGCCTCAGCCTCAGGGAACGCCTCGCGCGTCTCGATGTCCGCGCGCCCGTGTCAGGGATCGTCTACGATTCCGCCGTCAATACGGTGAATGCGATCATTCAGCCCGCAGAGGCCCTGATGTTCGTCATCCCGCAGGACCAGCCGCTGGTCGTTTCGGCCCGTGTCGATGCCATCCACGTTGACCAGATCTTCGTGGGCCAACCCGCATCACTGCGCTTCACCGCCTTTGACCAACGCCTGACACCAGAAATCTTTGGCACCGTCTCGGATGTTTCTGCCGACGTCTTCCAGGACGAAGTGACGGGCCTGAACTACTACCGGGTCGAGCTGCTGCCGCAGGAAGGCGAACTGGTGAAGCTCAACGATCAGGCCCTGTTGCCGGGCATGCCGGTCGAGGCGTTCCTGAAGACGGCAGATCGCACGCCGCTCAGCTATCTGACGAAGCCGATGACCGACTACTTTGGCCGCGCTTTGAGAGAGGGATAATCGGCGGCGGACCGGCCCGAAAGACGCGCCTGACCGGTCAGGCGTCTCGAATCAGGATGCCCAATTCGCCACGGTCGCGGCGGCGACTGGTGGCGAGATCCTGCCGAAATGCCGCAGGCACGCGCGGGATCACGCGCGAGATCGTCAGCCAAAGAATCCACAGATCCATCCCGAGACTGCGATTCGTCCGGTAGAAGCGGTCCAGTCGCGCTTTCGGCGCGATGCACTTTTGCCGGTAAGTCTGGTCGGTTTCATGCGCCGTTTCGCACGCCGCCAAAAGCTGTTCTTCGCGGCGATGCAGCATGACCGTGGCCAACCCGGTGATGCCGGGACGGTCCTGAAGGACGTCGGCATAAAGCGCGGGGTATGCTTCGACATAGCGGCGTAGCGGCGGGCGCGGACCGATGAAGCTCATGTCGCCACGTATGACGTTGAAGATCTGCGGCAGCTCATCAAGCCTTGTTTTCCTAAGAAAACGGCCAATTCCAGTGACGCGAGCGGCGTTGTCACCGCCCAGAACGCACTGGTCCGAAACAGCGTCCGGAGGATGCATTGTCCGGATCTTGAACAGGAAGAAAGGCTCCCCGACACCGCGCATGCGTTCGGACGCGTACAGGAATGGGCGACCCTGAAGCGGAACCACGATCACGAAGAGAAGCGCCAGCAGAACCGCGATCGGAAAGGCCAGCAATATGGCGACAGAGAGTTCTGTGAGGCGACGCAATGGCATTGTCCCGAAAACCAATCGCAACTTCATGGCAACATTCTTACCCCGGATACCGATTAATTTGTTTTTTTTCCACACAAAGATGAACAACTTAGGCTATGGAATTGTTTGATGAGTCGTGTAGACTACACCTGAGTTGCATTGAGGAGACCCAGACCATGCACAAGAAATTTATGACTGGCCTGTCGGCCGCTGCCCTGGTTCTTGCAACCTCGGCCCCTTCCTTCGCCGGTGGCTTTGGTGACGCCGACGTGGAACCTGATGTGTTCGTCGTTGACCAGGCTGCTGCTGGTTCGTTCGGCGGCCTTGGTGGCACCGGCGTCCTGATTGGCGTCCTGGCTATTGCTGGCCTTGCCGCACTGGCATCGTCCGACGACACGGAAGAAGATTCGGACACGAGCGAACTTCGCTAAGTTCAGTCCAATCCATGCAAAAGCCCCGCTGATTTAGCGGGGCTTTTCTTTTGTCTTTCTCTCATGCGAGTCTGATCAGCGGCGGACGACCTGTTGCGTCACATGTCCGACCTTCTCGCCCACCCACTGGCGCGATTGCGCGACGCGGCCGGACCCGTCGAGCCAATACGCATTTCGGATTCCGTCGCCGCAATCCTCAACCATTCGCCGCGTCTGCAAACTGGCCCCCGAAGCCAGAGTAATGGTCTCGGCCCCGGCGGAAGAAATCTGGCACGTGGCGGTTTTCTCAATCACCGCATTCGTCCCGTCCAGCGTTCGCCAGACCCGATTGACCGTACCGCCGCCAGAGCGCAGTGCGTTTGCGACGGCCGTCGTCTCGGCGGACATCAAATCGTCGCCCAAACCCCGTGTGGCGGTAATGACGCCCCGCTCAAACGACACGGTTTGGAATTCCTGAGTTGTCCAGGTCTGGACCGGGCCATTCTGTCCATAGGGCACCATGATCGCCGTTGCCTTGCGATCTTCGATGATGGTCAGCATCACCGGCTCGTTCAGGCTTTGCAGCGCACGCGCCACCAGGTTGGCCGTCTGGGCTGGCGTTGCGGCTACGGGCTCTTCCCGGTTGAACACCTGCCCCAGCATGTCTGCATCCAGCAAACGGTCGTCGTCATTGCCGCAAGCCGCCAGAAGACCCAGCGACAGACAGGCCAGTATAGGTTTGATCGACGTCATCTCCAGAACCGCCCCCACCGGTCAGACAATTCGTCCTGCCGCGTTTCGCGCACCGTTCCATACAGGCGTCCCGGCACCGACAGGCGTGCACCGCCATCGCGGCTGAGCGACCGCAGCGAGACAGATGTGCGGTTCCGCGACGGTTGGCCAGAGGCCCATTCGATCGGAACAGTCAGGCGAATGCCCTTGTCGAAAGACCCTTCGCCAAAGTCTTCGAACGTGACATCCGTTTGCGTGGCATAGGCGCCGATGACCCAGCCATTGTCGAACTCGCGGCTGAAAGACACGGTCGCACCGCCGTCGCCCGCAAGGTAGCGGCCCACATCAAGTTGTCCAAGATAGCCGCCGCCGAAGTCGTAATAGGCCGAGGCATGACCGGTGATC
>CAZMKY010000298.1:0-8466 GCA_964566835.1 uncultured Rhodobacterales bacterium | reverse complement strand
GCCGCCCTGTACGAGACCAGTCATCGATCTTTACGCACCTGAATAGGGCGCCCGTTCTCGGGCGCGTTTCAACTTCGGCGCGTGCTCTAACAAGGGGGGAAACGAAGCGACAGGGTGACCCTGCGGCACTGCAGCATGACGGCTGAAAGCCGCCTGCCATCGGCAAGGTCGTGCCGCGTGCGCTATTCGGCCGCGGGCTTCAATTCGAACCCGTCGGCGATCATGTCCGCAGGCTTGACGGGGTATTCTCCCGAGAAACAGGCATCACAATATTGCGGGCATTCGGCGGACCGTCCGTCCTTTTCACCCACCGCACGGTAAAGCCCGTCGAGGGAGATGAACTTCAGGCTGTCCACCGACAGATGCTGGCGCATCTCGTCCTCGCTCATCGTGGCGGCCAGCAGCTTTTCCCGCTGGGGCGTGTCCACACCGTAGAAACAGGGCCAGGCTGTCGGCGGGGAGGCGATACGGAAATGCACTTCCTTGGCGCCGGCATCGAGGATCAGTTCCTTGATCTTGCGGCTGGTGGTGCCGCGCAACACGGAATCGTCCACCAGGATGACCCGCTTGCCCCGGATCAACGCCCGGTTCACGTTGAGTTTCAGGCGCACACCCATGTTGCGGATCTGTTCAGTCGGCTCGATGAAGGTCCGGCCCATGTACTGGTTGCGGATGATGCCCATCGCGTAAGGAATGCCGCTTTCCCGGCTATAGCCGATGGCCGCGGGGGTGCCGCTGTCCGGGACAGGACAGACCAGATCGGCGTCGACCGGCGCTTCCTTGGCAAGTTCTGCGCCGATTGCTGATCGCGTCTCGTAGACGGACCGCCCACCGAGCGAGCTGTCGGGCCGCGAGAAGTAGACATGTTCAAAGATGCAAAACCGCGACCGCTTCTGCTCAAACGGGCGGTGGCTCTGCACTTTGCCGTCTGCAATGACGACCATTTCGCCCGGGTCAATCTCGCGCACGAAATCGGCGCCGATGATGTCCAGTGCGCATGTCTCGGACGCCAAGGCCCAACCACCATCGCCCAGCTGCCCCAGGACCAAGGGGCGCACGCCCAAGGGATCGCGCACACCGATCAGCTTGGTGCGGGTCATGGCTACAACGCTGAACGCGCCTTCGACCCTGCGCAGCGCGTCCTTCATCCGCTCTGGGATGTTTCTTTGCAGCGAGCGAGCCATCAGATGAATGATGCATTCACTGTCCGATGAGGACTGGAAGATCGATCCACGCTCGATCAATTCCCGACGCAATGCTTCTGCATTGGTGATGTTGCCGTTATGCGCAATCGCCGCACCACCCATCGAAAATTCGCCAAAAAAGGGCTGCACGTCGCGGATCTGGGTGTTGCCTTTGGAACCGGCCGTGGAATAGCGCACGTGCCCAATGCCGATGGGGCCGGGCAGAGTGTCCATGACGGCTTGATTGGTGAAGTTGTCGCGCACAAGACCAAAGCGTCGCGCATTGCTGAAGCCGTGTTCGGGGTCATGCGTGACGATCCCGCCAGCCTCCTGACCACGGTGCTGCAAGGCGTGAAGCCCTAGGGCGACAAAGTTCGCGGCATCGGCAACGCCGGTGACGCCGAAGATTCCGCATTCTTCACGAAGCTTGTCGTCGTCAAAGGGATGAGCGGGCGGCAAGGAGGGCAACGTCATGCGTGGCAGACTCACGAGTGTCCAAAGGTCGACCCTTCATAGGCCGAGGTGAAAGGAGTGTCACGGGGTCTATAACGTCGAAAGCCCGTCCTTTTGAGGGGACGGGCTGTCGCGGGCGGAATTTGCGCCATACTTCGGCGATACTCTTAATAATTCCCGGATGTACCGCTTACCGAATTCACTGGTCTTTCCGAGAGTACGCCGGAAACCTTTCGGTCCCCGGCGCCAACCACTTAACTCGCTACGCAGCCACCTGGCCGCTTACAAGGATCTTTATGCAGGCCGGGCTTGTCGGCATTGAGAAGGGAAATGACCGCTTTCGGGGCGTGTTTGTGATGCGGCCTGCCCAGACAAAGTGTCAGGAATGCGGGCATGTTTCCGATCCCTGCACAGTTCGGGCGATTTACGCGGCGGTAACCAGTTTCATTGGCAAAAATAGCGCGCGGGTTTCGATTTCCCAAACAATGGGATTTCAGATTTCGTTAAGGATTGAGGCGAATTTATCTGAATTCAGCGGTGTTTCGCAGATGAGAACGCTTCGTTTCCAGATTGGCCAGCCCCGCCGGGCCGGCCTGCGACTCAGGCGTCGCTTTCGCCGGTGGTCGGCGTGCACTGGCCGATCAGTTCGTCATAGCGCGCAGCAATCCAGCCCGGCGCATCTTCCGGGATCTGCTCTGCGATCTGGTCGGAAACCTGTGCAAAGACCGCTGCCGTGCGGCTGTCTTCGACCATGGCGACCGGGTCATTGGCGAACACGTTCTGATAGATAAGCAAGGCGATCACGACCAGCACGACACCGCGGGCAACCCCGAAGAGGAAGCCAAGGCCCTGATCTATTCCACCCAAGGCAGAGCGCTGAACCGCACCGGCAAAGAGCGGCGTGAAAACAGAGACCACGATCAAGGCCAACGCGAAGACCGCAGCAAAGGCGGCGATCATCGACAGCTCACAGGATGGCCCAAGGAAATCCTTCAGGATCGGGACTTCTTTCATCAAGGGCTCGGCCATGGGGGCGAAGACGAAGGCGGCCACGGCCGCAAGGATCCAGCCACCAATGGCCAGAGATTCCCGTACCAGTCCACGCGAGTAGGCCAGAATGGCAGACAGAATGATCACGACAGCCGCGATACCGTCAATCAGCGTAAAGGCTTCCATTTTGCCCCTCGTCACTTTGGCTCAGGTCTCAGCCTGCGCCGAATATTTCTCCGACAAGGGACACGAGATCGGGAAATCTCTGCGTGGAGACGCCCGTCATGGCCCCGGCCTTGCTCTGCTCCGGCAAAATGGCCGACGTAAACCCAAGCTTCTCAGCTTCTTTCAAGCGGTTTTCCGTCTGCCCCACCGGCCTCAGATGACCTGATAGGCTGATTTCGCCAAAAACGACAGTGCCTTGCCGCAGCGGAATATCCTCCCGCGCGGAAAGTAGCGCCGCCGCCACAGCCAGATCTGCCGCCGGTTCACTCACCCGAAGCCCACCCGCGACGTTCAGATAGACGTCGAGCCCGGTGGAGGGGATGCCGCATCGCGCGTCAAGCACGGCAAGAATCATCGACAAGCGCCCGCCGTCCCAGCCCACGACCGAGCGTCGCGGCTGTGCTTGCGGCGTGCTGGCAACCAAGGCCTGAATTTCACAAAGCACCGGGCGCGTGCCTTCGATGCCGGCAAAAACAACTGACCCCGCGGCCGCGCGTTCGCGGTCCGACAGGAACAGGGCCGAAGGGTTTGCCACCTCGGCCAAACCCTCTCCGGTCATTTCGAAGACGCCAATTTCATCTGCAGGGCCAAAGCGGTTCTTTACGGCGCGAAGGATCCGGAACTGGTGGCCCCGCTCGCCTTCGAAATAGAGAACCGTGTCGACCATGTGCTCGACCACGCGGGGGCCCGCGATCTGACCTTCCTTGGTCACGTGGCCCACAAGGATGACGGCAATGCCGCGCTTCTTGGCGAAGGTGACAAGTTCATGAGCAACGCCGCGCACCTGCGCGACCGATCCCGGCGCGCTGGTTACACTGTCCAGCCACATGGTCTGGATGGAATCGATGATGACAACGTCCGGAGCCTCAGACTCGATTGTCGTCAGAATGTCCCGAAGGTTGGTCGCCGCCGCCAGGGAAAGTGGTGCATCGGCCAGGCCGAGCCGTCGGGCCCGCATCCGGACCTGCGCTGCCGCCTCTTCGCCCGAGACGTAGATCGCCTTCTTCCCGTTCGAGGCAAACGCCGCCGCCGCCTGTAGCAGCAAGGTCGATTTGCCGATGCCGGGATCGCCACCGACCAAGATCGCCGACGCCGGGACAAGGCCGCCCCCCAGAACTCGGTCCAATTCGCTGAGGCCCGATTGCGATCTGGCCAGGGGCGTGTCCTCGGTGTTCAGTCCGGACAAGGGCAGGACCCGCCCGCGCTCGGACCCGAGGCCTTTTGAGGATGGCCCCTGCGACAGGGGCGCGTCTTCGTGGATCGTGTTCCAGTCTCCGCAGGAATCGCAGCGACCCGACCACTTGGAATGGACGGCACCGCAGTTGGAACAGGTGAAGGATGGGGATTTCGCCATGCCTTCTCATGCCCGAGGCCTTCCCCGGGCACAAGATGGTGCCGCGTTACTCTGCCGCGATCGACGCGCTGCCGTTCTGCGACGGGATCTTGGGCGTCTTGTCGATGGCCGGGGGCAGCAAGATCACCTTTTCGTCCGTGGCGTCACTCTTTGACCTGTCGACAACGTCCAATCCGACCTTGTGCATGACGTCTTGCAGCTCTGTGCGCAGCGTCTCGATCCGGGATTGCAGGATGCTTTCCTCCAGCTCGACGCCTTCGGCGATCTGCTTGACCTCGCGTGTGGCGACAAGTGCGCCTTCAATTTGATCCTCCAACCGCTTGGTCTCTTGCAGTCGCTGTTCGAGGAATTCGCGTGCCCGCACAACGTTTTCATCTGAATAGGTTCGCGCCAATTCGGCCGACTGCTGGCTCATCTGCGCCGACAACTCCATGACGTCGGGCTCAAGGCTGTGCAGATCCGGATGATCGCGCAGCCACAGAATGCGCTCTTTCACGGCGTCGAATTCGCTCTGCATCTTGAAAAGGCCCGTCCGATCGGCCCGGTGTGCGGCCCAGTAAGCGTTGGCGACGTCTTCCATCCGCACCTGAAAGTTGCGGTGCGAGGTTTCCAAGGCGAGGACACGGAAATTCGAGGGGAGGTACAAGAGAAGCAGCAGCAAGAGCGCAGTCAGCCCGATCTGCGCGACCATGCCCGCGTTCTGGACCGTGGTGTCACCAAACTGAACCGGAAGGGTCAGCCAAGGCATCAGCCCTGCGGCAGCGGCGATCGACACCCCGAGAAGCGTCAGCGACATCAAGGCAACCACGGTAATCGCGACAATCTGCAGGCCACGCTGGATGGCCAAAACATTGATGCTGCTCAACATAAACCCACTCCTTCACCCATACTCGTTCGGCGACTTGCCGCTCACCAAGGTAAGGTGCGACGGGCCGAGTGGGTTCCACCAGAAGTGGACAAAAAAGAAAGATTCAGGATTTCAGGAATGGAAGAACGGGCATCGGCGGCGGCAAGGCCTTCGGTCGCCGCTCGTCGCTGGTGCGGTTTCCGCGCATTGCCCGCGCAGCCGCCAGAACGCTGCCAGATGCTGTTGGCCCGTGCTTCGGCAGAGACGCTTTGTGCACCGGCCTGTGACGGAACACAGGCACCGGCACCGGACGCGGGTTCTCTAAGATCAATGGCGGCAATTTCTCCGGCTCATCGTCGATCAGGTCATAGGCATCGCCCTGTCCCGGCCCGCAGATCAGGACAACAGCAACCCAAAGTAATGGAAGAAAAAATGCGACGCCAATCAACACAGGCGAGGTCGGAAGACCAAGCGTCGCCCAAGGCAAGAGGCCAAGTGTCGTGACAAAGGCCAGAAGCCCGGTCACGGCATAGATCCAGGCGTTGCCACTGCGCGACAGGCTAAGCCGGCGGAAGGCCAGATAGACCACCGCAAGCGGCATCACCAAAAGCGATGCGCGCGCGAGGCTTGTGAAGATCTCTACAGTGTCCAAGTCATGCTCCGCTTGGCTCACCCCAAGGCGAACCTTACGGAAGATGGTTAAAGAAAGCTTAGCCGTCGCCCTCGAAACGTCGTTGTTTCCAAATTGGCAACGAAACGTGTCAAAATTGCAAAATTAGTTTTGTTTAGCGGACGGTCTCGATAGGGCCATCGGCGCGCCCCTGAATGAACTGACGCACGTATGGGTCGTCCGTCTGGTCGAGTTCCCCGATCGGGCCGGTCCACTGGATCTGCCCCCCATGCAGCATTGCCACACGGTCCGCGATGGCGCGCACGCTGGTCATGTCATGCGTAATGGTCATGGCCGTTGCGCCCATCTCGACCACGATCTCGCGGATCAGGTCGTTGATGACGCCCGACATGATCGGATCAAGACCGGTTGTCGGTTCGTCAAAGAAGATGATCTCGGGCTCTGCCGCGATTGCGCGGGCAAGGCCAACCCGCTTTTGCATGCCACCGGAAAGCTCTGCCGGAAAGAGATCGGCCACATCGGCGCTCAGTCCGACGCGGCGGAGCTTGTCGATGGCAATCTCCCGCGCTTCTTCCTTGGGACGCTTCAATGATCCTCTGAGCAGACGGAAGGCCACGTTCTGCCACACCGGCAAGCTGTCGAACAGAGCACCGCCCTGAAACAGCATTCCAAAGCGCGCAAGGAACGCATCCCGCTCCGCGGACCCCTGGCGCAGTCGCGTGACGTCCTGACCATCCACCTCGATCGCACCGCTGTCAGCGTGGATCAGGCCCAGTACGCATTTCAGCAGAACCGATTTGCCGGTGCCAGAGCCACCGATGATGACCATGCTCTCGCCCTTCGGCAGCGCAAGATCGACGCCGCGCAGCACATGCTTTGACCCGAAGGCTTTATGAACATCCGTCAGCTGGATCATGTGGCAAAGAACATTTCAGTCAGTATGAAGTTGGCTGCAAGGATCAGGACACTGGCCGCAACCACAGCGCCCTTGGTGGCGGCGCCCACGCCCTGCGCACCGCGCCCCGATTGCATCCCGAAGTAGCATCCCATCAGCGCGGCGATGAAGCCAAAGACGGCGCCTTTGGCCAGCGATGTTGCAATGTCGTGAGGCTCCAGGAACTCAAGGGTGTTCTTTAGGTAGGTGGCCGCGTTGAACCCAAGGCGATTGGTGCCAACCAGATATCCACCCATGATGCCGATGATGTCGCCAATACCCACGAGGATGGGCATCACCACGGTTGCGGCGACAACGCGTGGCACCACAAGGTATTTCATCGGGTTGGTCGACAGCGTGACAAGGGCGTCAATCTGCTCGGTCACTTTCATGGTCGCGATTTCTGCAGCGATAGAGGACGTCACGCGCGCCGCGATCATCAGACCCACCAGCACGGGTCCAAGCTCGCGCACCATGCCGATGGCGACGATCTGCGGCACAACGGCTTCCGCCGAGAAACGGGCGCCGCCGGCGTAGATTTGCAACGCCAAGGCGCCGCCGGTGAAAAGCGTCGTCAATCCAACGACCGGAAGCGAGAAATAGCCGATCTGCATCAGCGCCGCTCCGAATTCGCGCGGATACCAAGGCGGCCGGATCGTGTGGGACAAGGTGGAGCCTGCAAAGGCGGCCGTCCGGCCAATGGCCGCCAGAAGCGCCAGAACCGTCCGACCGATGGCGGCCAGAATGCTCATGCGCCGCCCCGATAGGCCCGAGTGTAGCGGTGGCCTAGATTGGTCAGGACTTCGTAACCAATGGTTCCGGCCGCGTTCGCATAGTCATCGACGGTCTGTTGGTCCGACAGGATCGTCAGGTGGCCAGGAACCGTGTCCAAGTGCGTGACGTCCACGGTGATCAGGTCCATTGAGACGCGGCCGACGACGGGGCAGGGTGTGCGGCCAGCGAAAACCTTGAACCCGCCTTGCCCGGCCGCACGGATCAAACCGTCGGCATAGCCAGCAGCGATCGTCGCGATGACGCGGTCGTCTTCGGCGACGAAGGCATTGGCATAGCCGACGCTTTCGCCAGCTTCGACGCGGCGCGTCTGGATGACTGGGACCGAGACTTCGACAACAGGTGTCGCCGCGTCGAATGGCAGACCGCCATAAAGGCCGATGCCCGGACGCACCATGTCGAAATGGTAGTCTTCCCCCAAAAGCGTACCGCCGGTCGCCGCCAATGATCGCGGCACGCCTATGCCATCGGTCATATCGCGAAACGCGGCCAATTGGGCGGCATTCATCGGATGCTCCGGCTCGTCTGCACAGGCCAGATGGCTCATCACCAATTCCGGGCCCGCTGACAGCGCTTCGTCCCGGATAACGTCCCAATCGGCAGGCTCGAACCCAAGCCGGTTCATGCCCGTATCCAGTTGCAGCGCAAAGGGATGTCCGGGACAGAGATCCAGATGACGGTACATCTGCTCTGGCGAATTCAGGCACGGGATCAGACGCTCGGCCACGAGGTCGGTGGCATCACCCGGCTGGTGACCGGAAAAGACAAAGATCCGCGCGTCGTCACCGATGGAATCGCGCAATTCGATCCCTTCTTCGGCCACGGCAATGAAGAACGTGCGCACGCCAGCGGAGTATAAAGCGCCGCCCACCATGTGAATGCCAAGGCCATAGGCATCCGCTTTCACACAGGCCGCTGTTTCCACATGCGGCGCCGAGCGGGCATCCAAGGCGCGCCAATTGGCCTGAATGGCATTCAGATCGATATCAAGTTCAGCCGTTCCCATGACATCCCTTTTCCCGTTACCCACGGAAAGTGCAAGGGGGAAGGCAGGGC
>CAZMKY010000297.1:0-1561 GCA_964566835.1 uncultured Rhodobacterales bacterium | reverse complement strand
ACTGTCAGCCCCAATAGGCCTCAGCCGTCGGCACGCGACCAAACTCCAGATAGAAATCGTCCAGTTGCGGTGGCGTAATGCCCGTATCGGACAATTGCACATGCGCTTGACCTCGATGGTGCACCTGATGCTGCACCAGGTGCAGGATCAAGGCGGCAACGTTTTCTTCAACTGACAGGTCCCCGCGAACCGTCGCGCGCAGGTCGGCCAATGTCTCGTCTGTAATGCTGTTGCAAAAGCTGGCAAAGCGCATGTCCGCGCCCATTTGAAGTTGCGCGAGTTGCTCAGGGTCGTTGATGGCTTCCCTATCAAATACATCGCGCCCTACGCCGCCGGCCTCCAAAGCATCGAGATAGTAAAGGTCAACTTCGTAGATGTGGTTCATTGTGGCTGAAATGGACGCAAAGAACCCGGGCCGAGGCGCGACAAACGCGCCTTTGGGTAGTGTTTGAATAGCGCTGTAAAGCGTCGCGTTCGCCCACGCATTGTTGAGCGCCATTGCAAGCCAAGGTGTCTCGTTTGCCTTCATTTTTTCCCGCGCTTCTGCCACCAGCGAAAGCCCACAATAAGAGCGACTGTCGCTATCGCCCAAAACACCATGTCACTCATCGAATGCCGTCCTTTGAATTGCTTCGAGGTCGTTATAACGACCCTCAGCCCGCCTGTCCTGTCCAGTCCAGCACGATCTTTCCTGAGCGGCCCGACTTCATGATTTCGAACCCTTGCTTGAAATCGTCAACCGACATCCGGTGCGTGATGACATTGCGGACATCAAGACCGTTCTCGAGCATTGCGATCATCTTGTACCAGGTCTCGAAGATCTCGCGGCCATAGACACCTTTCAGCGTGATGGCCTTGAAAACGATGCGCGACCAATCGACGGGCGATTTTCCTGGCGGGATGCCGAGAAGCGCAATGCGTCCACCCATCGTCATGGTTTCAACCATCTGATCGAGCGCGCGTTGGTTGCCTGACATCTCGAGTCCAACGTCAAAGCCCTGTTTCATACCAAGCCGGGGGACAACATCGGCCAAGTCCTCTTCACCAACGTTTACAGTGACCACATCAGGCACGACCTTTTCAGCCAGCGCGAGCCGGTCAGCGTTCAAATCGGTGATGACCACATGACGTGCGCCGACGTGGCGCGCGACTGCTGCTGCCATGATGCCGATAGGGCCAGCACCGGTGACGAGAACGTCTTCGCCAACAAGGTCAAAACTCAATGCCGTGTGAACAGCATTGCCCAAGGGATCCAGGATCGCGCCGACCTCGTCGTCGATCATGTCTGGCAAGGGCACCGCATTGAAGGCGGGCAGTCTCAGATACTCTGCAAAGGCGCCTTGCTCGTTCACGCCAATGCCACGCGTCCCGGGATCAAGATGAAACTTCCCAGCCCGCGCCTGACGACTTTCATGGCCAATGATATGCCCCTCACCGGAACAGCGCTGCCCAATCTCGAGCCCATCCACATTGCGACCCATCTCGACAATTTCACCAGCAAACTCATGGCCCGTGATCATCGGCACCGGCACTGTCGCGCTCGCCCAATCATCCCAATTCC
>CAZMKY010000296.1:0-7506 GCA_964566835.1 uncultured Rhodobacterales bacterium | reverse complement strand
TCCGGAAAATAGTGCCAGTCCCAAGGCACCGGTACGCCAGCCAATTCCCAGTGGCCAGACGGTGTGTCCTTGCCCTTTGACACTTCGGTCGCCGCGCCCCAAAGCCCGATGGGCGTGGCATTGAGCCCGGGCGCTTCGTGTCCCGAAGCCAACGCGATGGCGCGACCCAATCCGAGACGGTCAAGGTTCGGCATGGCAAGTGGACCGCTTCGTCCTTGTTCGGCCCGACCTTCGGCGCAGGCCTCCGCAATGTGTAGAAGCGTATTCGACCCGGTATCGGGATGCGTTCCGTTGAAGAACTGATCCGCGTCAGGTGCACCGCCGCAGCCAACGGAATCCATGACAACAAGAAACGCACGGCTCATCCCTCAATCCTTTCATGGATCAGTGGCTGCGCCTCCGGGTGTTCTGCACTGATCGCAAACGCGCCCAGAACGGCCTGCTCGGCGGCATGCGCATCGTCCTCGGTCCGCGCATGAACGCGTGCGATTGGCGTCCCGCGGGAGACTTTGGCCCCAAGTGGCAAGATATCAGACAGCCCAACACTTGGGTCGATCTGATCCCCATCGCGGCGACGCCCGCCACCTAGATCCACGACCGCCATGCCAAGCGCGTGGGCGTCAGACCCAGCCAGATACCCGGCAGCGGGCGCTGTGACTTCGCGTATCACCGTCGCCTCTGGCAATCGTTGGCGCCATGTCTGGCTCAGATCTGACGGCCCGCCAAGGCCTGCGATCATGCGGTCGAAACGTTCCGCTGCAGCGCCGGAAGACAACGTCTGCCTCAAGGCCTGGCGCGCTTTGGCTGGATCGGCTTCAAGACCGGACGCCACCAGAAGATCTGCCGCAAGCTCTACCGACAGATCAATCAGCCGCCTGCCCTCCGTTCCCCCTGTCAGCGCGTCCATCACCACGGCAATTTCAAGCGCATTTCCTGCCGCTGGGGCCAGCGATTGGTTCATATCGGTGATCAGCGCCGACGTCCTGCAACCCGCGTCGTTGGCTGTGCCGACCAAGGCCTTTGCCAAGGCGCGGGCATCATCAGGCGTTGCCATGAAGGCGCCCGTGCCCACCTTAACGTCCAGGATCAGTGTATCGAGCCCTGCTGCAAGCTTCTTGGAAAGAATAGACGCCGTGATCAGATCGATGCTTTCGACTGTCGCGGTCACATCTCTCACGGCATAGAGACGCTTGTCCGCCGGTGCGATATCCCCGGTGGCCGAGACGATAGCCGCGCCGGCATCTTTGACGATGCGACGAAAGCGAGCCTCGCTGACGTCTGTCGTCACGCCCGGGATCGCCTCCAGCTTGTCCAGCGTTCCGCCGGTGTGGCCCAGCCCACGACCTGAGATCATGGGAACATATGCCCCTCTGGCTGCCAGCATCGGTGCCAGAAGCAAGGACACGCAGTCGCCGACGCCGCCTGTCGAATGCTTATCGATTGCAGGACCGGGCAGGTCCCAGCGCAACACTTCCCCTGAATCGCGCATGGCTTCGGTCAGGCCGACCCGCCCTTCATCACCAAGGCCGTTCAGGACAACCGCCATGGCGAAGGCGCCGGCTTGAGCATCGCTGACATCGCCCGACGCCAAGCCGCGGGCAAACCAGATCAGCTCGTCGCGCGACGGCGACTGACCGTCCCGAATCTCTGCAATGATGCGGCGGGCGTCCATATCAGACGTCGCTCATATGACCATCTGTGAACGCGCCGGGAAGCAGATCTGCGACCGTTGTCTCAAGCGTTGTTCCGCTTGTGGTTGCCATCGTGATCTTCGCGCCGTCGGCCGCAAATTCTGCAAGTTTCTGACGGCATCCACCGCATGGTGGCACGGGCGATGGGCTGCCGGCGATGACAGCCGCTTCGACGAACCGGGTCTGGCCATCCGCAACCATGGCTGCGATTGCTCCCGCCTCGGCGCAGGTGCCCTCCGGGTAGGCGACGTTTTCGACGTTGCAGCCGGCATATACCTTGCCGTTTTCCGCCCGAAGCGCCGCGCCGACCTTGAAGTTCGAATACGGCGCATATGCGTTCTCTCGCACAATTCTGGCGGCATCTATCAGCGACATGGCACGTTCCTTCGGTTTCAAGAGATCTGTTCTGCCCGCCCAGCGCGCGAAGCGCAAGGAACCTGCGCCTTGCCCTTTGCGTTTTCCTGAAAAGGAAAGGAGCCCCTTGTGACAAGACGATCCGAAGACCCGACAATCGCAGCGCAGACACCACTGGCCGGTCTTGCCAGCGTGTCCGAGCATGGCGACGCCCCCATGACGTCACAGCAGGCGGACGAGCTTCGCGCACTTTGCGATGCACATGGCGTCGCATTCGACCAAACGCTCAGCCGCGACGCCGCAGCGGCGCGGCTGGCCGAGTTGAAGGAAGAGGAAGGGATTGCTCCTGCGCAGTCCTGACAAGCGCTTCATTTGGCGGCTTCCCTGCCCCGTCCGCATCCGGTAACCCTGATCGGACGATAGGGAGGTCGCCACACCATGAGCCAGGACCCACGCCAAGAAGGTCTGCGTCAAGCCGCGCTGGATTATCACGAATTTCCAAAGCCCGGAAAGCTAGAGATCCGCGCCACAAAGCCCTTGGCCAACGGCCGCGACCTAAGCCGCGCCTATAGCCCCGGTGTCGCGGAAGCCTGTCTTGAAATCAAAGATGACCCCTTGGCCGCCAGCCGCTTTACAGCGCGGGGCAACATGGTCGCTGTCGTCACCAACGGCTCTGCTGTTCTTGGTCTTGGCAATATCGGCGCTCTTGCTTCGAAGCCTGTGATGGAGGGCAAGGCCGTCCTCTTCAAAAAGTTTGCCAATATCGACTGCTTTGATCTTGAGGTGTCTGAAAGCGATCCGGAAAAGCTGGCCGACATTGTTTGCGCGCTGGAGCCGACATTCGGCGCGATCAACCTCGAAGACATCAAGGCGCCAGACTGCTTCATCGTTGAAGAAATCTGCAAAAGCCGGATGAACATTCCTGTTTTCCATGACGATCAGCATGGCACAGCCATCGTCGTCGGCGCGGCTGCAACAAACGCTTTGCGCGTGGCAGGCAAGTCGTTTGAAGACATCAAGGTCGTCTCCACAGGCGGGGGCGCGGCCGGGATCGCTTGCCTCAACATGCTTCTGAAGCTGGGCGTACGACGCGAAAATGTCTGGCTCTGCGATCTTGAAGGTCTGGTCTATGAGGGTCGCGAAACGGACATGACCCCGCAGAAGGCGGAATACGCGCAGCCGGGCGGACCAAAGAGTCTGTCTGACGTTATTGTCGGCGCCGACATGTTCCTGGGCCTTTCAGGGCCTGGGGTCCTGACGCAGGACATGGTGAAGACGATGGCCGGGCCTCCGATCATCTTTGCGCTGGCCAACCCAACGCCAGAGATCTCACCGGACGACGCTCGTGAAGTGTCCCCGGATGCCATCATCGCGACGGGCCGCTCGGACACGCCAAATCAGGTGAATAACGTCCTGTGCTTCCCCTTCATCTTCCGCGGTGCGCTGGATGTCGGCGCGACTGTGATCAATGACGAGATGAAGTTGGCGTGCATCGAAGGCATCGCCAAGCTCGCACGCCAGACCACCAGCGCCGAAGCTGCCGCAGCCTACAAAGGTGAGCAACTGACCTTTGGACGCGACTACCTGATCCCCAAGGCCTTTGACCCGCGTCTGATGGGTGTCGTTGCAAAGGCCGTTGCTCAGGCGGCGATGGAAACCGGCGTGGCCACACGGCCCATCGAAGACATCGAGGCCTACAAGCGCAAGCTCGACGGCTCAGTCTTCAAGTCGGCACTCGTGATGCGGCCCGTGTTCGACGCTGCTGCCATGGCATCCCGCCGGATCGTCTTTGCCGAGGGCGAAGATGAACGCGTGCTGCGCGCGGCGAATGCGATGCTGGAAGAGACCACGGACGCGCCCATTCTCATCGGGCGACCCGACGTCGTCGAAGCGCGTGCGGAACGGGCGGGCCTGACAATGAAGGCGGGCGTCGATTTCGAAGTGGTCAACCCGCAAAGCGACCCGCGCTACCGCGAGTATTGGACGACCTACCATGCCTTGATGGAGCGCCGCGGCGTGACGCCCGATCTGGCGCGCGCCATCATGCGGACGAACAACACTGCGATTGGTGCGGTTATGGTTCAGCGCGGCGAAGCCGACAGCCTGATCTGCGGCACATTCGGGCAATACCTTTGGCACCTGCAATACATCTGCAATGTGTTGACCGAGAAGGACTATACGCCAACTGGTGCGCTAAGTCTGATGATCCTCGAGGACGGCCCCCTCTTCGTTGCAGACACGCACGTCCACCCCGAACCAACACCAGAGCAGATCGCCCGGGTCGTCATCGGAGCGGCGCGTCACGTCAAGCGGTTTGGCCTTCGTCCCAAGATTGCACTCTGTTCGCACAGCCAGTTCGGCAACCTGGATTGCGATACAGGTCGTCGCATGCGCACAGCGCTTGAGATCCTCGACAGTCAGCCGCGAGACTTTGATTATGAAGGCGAGATGCACACCGACGCTGCTCTCGACATGGAGCTGAGGAACCGGATTTTCCCCAATGCACGCTTTGAAGGCGCTGCGAATGTTCTGGTCTTTGCGAATACGGATGCGGCCTCGGGTGTGCGTAACATCCTGAAAATGAAGGCGGGTGGTCTGGAAGTTGGTCCCATCCTAATGGGCATGGGCAACCGCGCTCATATTGTTACGCCTTCCATCACAGCGCGCGGGCTTCTGAACATGAGCGCACTGGCCGGCACCCCGGTTGGTCACTACGGCTGATATCTGCAGCAGCGCTTTGCAAATTGCTGCAGGAAATTTGCAGAATTTTCTGTTGGCGCAATCAGTCGCAGGTGTGATCCTTGTCGCATGCGCCATGGCCTTCTAAGCAAAGCGCAGGACGGAGGGCATACCATGGGATACAACGAAATCTACCGTGCAGCAGAGACAGACCCGGAAGGGTTCTGGATGGACGCGGCAAAGGCGATCGATTGGGTTGAGGCGCCCTCGAAGGCAGTCCACCTGAACGACAACGGAACCTCCACGTGGTTTGCGGACGGCATCGTCAACGCTTGCTGGAATGCGGTGGACCGCCATGTCGAGGCCGGACGCGGTGCGCAAAACGCAATCATCTACGACAGCCCGATCACCGGACAAGTCGCACACATCACGTATTCTCAATTACAGGAAAAAGTTGCCCGTCTCGCCGGCGCCTTGAAGTCAAAAGGCATTGGTCTTGGCGACAGGGTCATTGTCTATATGCCGATGGTGCCGGAAGCTGTCGTTGCCATGCTGGCCTGCGCGCGCCTCGGCGCAGTGCACTCGGTTGTATTTGGCGGCTTTGCGGCGAATGAGCTGGCTGTGCGTATCGACGACGCCGCGCCAAAGGCCATCCTCGCAGCCTCCTGCGGAATCGAGCCGGGCCGTGTCGTGGCCTACAAGCCACTCCTCGATGCTGCCATCGACCTGGCAGAGAAGAAACCCGAGTTCTGCGTCGTTCTACAGCGCGAACAGGAACCGGCCAGCATGGTCGAAGGGCGTGATTTCGATTGGCATGATGTGCAGGACGGGGTCGCCCCTGCGGACTGCGTTCCCGTGCGCGGCGACCATCCGGCCTATATCCTCTACACGTCAGGCACCACAGGGCAGCCCAAGGGCGTTGTGCGTCCAACGGCGGGTCATCTGGTGGCGCTGAACTGGACGATGAAGAATATCTATGACGTCGATCCGGGTGACGTGTACTGGGCCGCGTCGGATGTGGGATGGGTCGTTGGGCACAGCTACATCTGCTACGCGCCTTTGATCCACGGCAACACGACGATTGTATTCGAAGGCAAGCCCGTCGGCACCCCAGATGCCGGCACATTCTGGCGCGTCATTCAGGATCACGGCGTCAAGTGCCTGTTCACGGCACCAACGGCGTTTCGCGCAATCAAGCGCGATGACCCCAAGGGAACGCTGATTGGTGACTATGATATTTCGTCCTTGAAGTCACTCTTCCTGGCTGGCGAGCGCGCTGATCCCGACACTATCGAATGGGCCGCGGATAAGCTTGGCGTTCCGGTCATCGATCACTGGTGGCAGACTGAGACGGGCTATGCCATCGCTGCGAGCCCTCTTGGTATTGAGGAACTGCCGGTCAAAATCGGTTCCCCTTCAGTGGCGATGCCCGGCTGGGATATCCAGATCCTTGATGAAGGCGGACACCCTGTCGAGGCCGGGACGCTCGGCGCCATCGCGGCAAAACTCCCCTTGCCGCCCGGCACGCTGCCCACCTTGTGGAATGCAGAAGAGCGGTTCCAGAAAAGCTACCTGTCGCGGTTCCCCGGTTATTACGAGACGGGAGATGCCGGGTACATCGACGAAGACGGGTACCTCTACATCATGGCGCGCACCGATGACGTCATCAACGTCGCCGGGCACCGGTTGTCGACGGGGGCTATGGAAGAGGTTCTGGCCAGTCATCCTGACGTTGCCGAATGCGCTGTCATCGGTGTTCAGGATCAGTTGAAGGGCCAGCTGCCGGTGGGCTTCCTTTGCACGAATGCCGGGACTGAGACGTCAGACGCGGACGTTGTGGCGCAAGCCGTGCAACTGGTCCGCGAAAAGATCGGCCCTGTGGCCGCATTCAAGCATGCTGTCGTGGTCAATCGACTGCCGAAGACGCGTTCAGGCAAGATCTTGCGTGCGACGATGGCGAAGATTGCCGATGCCGAAAGCTTCAAGACGCCTGCCACGATCGACGATCCAGCCATTCTGGACGAAATCGCCGAGGCGCTGAAAACGATCGGCTATCCGCGGTCCTGATTTACGGCGGGGCGCATCATCCGCTCCAGAAAGGGGCGCAGGGTGTCTCTACGCCACTTGGGGGCAAGGACGTTGTGACCTGACCCGGGCATGAACCGCGTCACACCTCCCGTCAATGCGGCGGCGGCTTCGGCCTCTGCCCTGTCCCTCGGGTTTTCCTGTGCGGCCACGAAGACCAGCGGCCTCTTCTTTCGTGGCAGACATGCACATATCGGATCAAAAGCGGGCGGCGGGGCCTGCCCTTGCAAGAAAGCTTCCTGCGGGCGCCGTCCGCCCATGGAAACCCCTTTGTTCGCGACGCCCGCCAGTTGGGATCTGGTGGCAGCGAAACCGCCCATCGATGTCCCCATCGCGACGACATGCTCGTAGCGCGAAGTGAAATCCGATTTGAGACGATCGCAAAGACTTTCGAAGTCCGGCGCATAGCCCGGCACACCCGTGCGATATTGCAGACGCTCCGGATCTTTCAGGAGCAGCACGTCGGTCTTCGCTGCATCGATGTTTTGCAGGAAGATCGGGATTGGAACGAACGGGCGATGACCGCGGCCTGAAAAGACAATCAGAAGAGACTTTGCCGAAGCTCCCGGCGCGGCGTAGAGCGATACGAACTCCCCAAAGACTGTGCGTTCAAACGGCTCGATATGGTCCTGTGACTCGAAGTATTCACAAAACTCTTCGCTGCGGATTGCAGCACGTTCGGCCCCTCCGGCATCCA
>CAZMKY010000295.1:0-4911 GCA_964566835.1 uncultured Rhodobacterales bacterium | reverse complement strand
GGGGAAGCCGGCGGGTGCGCGCGCAGAAACGCCCCGGCGAGGATCTTGAAATTCGCCTCGCCAACCAGCTTCTGCAGAACCGGGAAGGCCTGTTCCAACGCCTCTGTCAGGCTGACGGCAACGTTGTTGCGATAGACGTCGAAGCGTCGCCCTGCCGGGGCGCCCTGACCGTCGGTCAGGCCAGCCGGGCGGGCCACGCTGCTGTTCAGAAGCGCAGCGTGGAATTCCGTCTGGTCCACTTGCATCAGACCAGCGCCGCCAACGCAGTTTCGGCCCGTCGGGCCTCGGCGGACAGGATGGGCCAGTCCGGCACATCCGTGTCCCATTCGATCAACGTGGGCTTTGCGCCCGATCGCCCGATCACCTCTTGATAAAGGGTCCAGACCGGGTCGGCGACCTCGCGCCCGTGGCTGTCGATCAGCAACGGCGCGCCGTGATCGTCTTCGTCTTCATCGTGACCGCCAAGGTGCAGCTCGCCCACCAGATCCAGCGGGAAATCCTCGATATAGCTGATCGGGTCGGTTTTTAGGTTGGTCGCGCTGACAAAGACATTGTTGACGTCCAGCAAAAGGCCGCATCCGGTCCGCTTGGCAATCTCGCGCAGGAACTCCGTTTCGCCCATCGTCGATTCCGAAAAGGCCAGGTAGCTGGACGGGTTCTCCAAGAGCATCTGGCGGCCAACGGTGTCTTGCACCTGATTGATATGCGCCGCGACACGCGCCAGCGTTGCTTCGGTGTAAGGCAGGGGCAGAAGGTCATTCAGAAAGTGGCTGTCGTGGGTCGACCACGCCAGATGCTCCGAAAAACTGGCAGGGTTCAGCCAGTCGCAAAGGTGCTTGAGGCGGGCCAGATGCTCGGCATCCAGATCACCTTCGCCACCGATGGACAGCCCGACACCGTGAACGCTGATCGGAAAAAGCTCGGCCAGCTTTCGAAGTTGGGCAATCGGGCGGCCACCGTCGCCCATGTAATTCTCGGCGTGGATTTCCAGCCAGCGCACGGGGCCAGCGTCTTCCACGATGGCAGAGAAATGCTGCGGCTTGTAACCAACGCCCGGCGCGTCTGGCAGACGGTCGAAGCTGTGGCTGGCATCAAGCATGGCGTTTCTCCTTGGGGTGAAAGTGACGTGCGCGCGCCCCGGGGGGTGGGGCGCGCGCACATCCGGATCTTATGCGGGCAAGTCGCGGTCCAGTTCTTCCAGCGAACCGGTGCGTGGCGTGCCGTCTGCCATGGCGGGCAGTTCGATGTCCGCACAGGTGCCTGCATCGACCAGCGTCCAGGCATTGCCCTGGTAGTCGACGGTCGAGGTGCCAGCGCACGTCGTGCCCGGGCCAGCAGCGCAGTCATTTGCGCCAGCGAGCGAAACGCCGAAGCACTTTTCCTTGGCTTGGGCATGCGCCGGAGCGGTCATCTGAGCGGCAAGAGCAGCGGCAACAGCGCCAGCAACAGCGAGGGTCTTGGTCGTGTTCGACATCGGTCAATCGTCCTTTTCAAGTTCGTATCAGTGTAGCCGCAATCGGGCGGTAATGGGAAAAAAGGGCTTTTCGACCTGACATTCCAATAACGTCGGCGTGTGCTGACAGCGGTGTTATGAATTGAAACATTCCAGCGCAGGAGGCTGGTCGCCGCATTTTCCCTGAATTTTCTATAAAGCAATGTAAATACATAAAAATTTCTGGAATTGAGGTCTGCATAAAGGAAAAATTAGCGGGCAGGAGGCTATCACAAGGTTTCATTTTCGACATTGGAGGTGGCCGTCTCATGCGTCGGTTGTTGCAGGTTTCATCAGCATTATTGGCTTTCATTACACCCGGTTGGGCGATCGCGGACCCTGTTCGCGCGGATCTTCCGCCGATGACCTTCGGTTCGGCGGAACTCTCGGTCAGGGATTCTCAGGGTAAGCTCACGGTCTACCGGGCCGCCGATCTTGAGAAGCTGCCGACTTACCGCCTGACCACGACGACGCCATGGCGCGATCAGCCCGCAGTTTTCGAAGGCGTTCTCCTGTCGGACCTTCTTGCGGCGCATGATCTTCAGGCGGCCGGGGACATCACGGTGACGGCAGAGAATGACTTCGTCAGCCTGTTCTCGCCGGAGGTTCTGAACGCAACACCCATCCTCGTGGCCACGCGTGTGGATGGGCGGCCGCATAGCCGGCGCGCCCGGGGGCCGTTTCAATTCGTGGTCGATGCGGACGCCTTCGAACAGTCGGAAGCGCTTGAAGAATCGCATCTTGTCTGGATGGCCGCGCGGATCGAAGCCGGGCGCTAGGTCAGGGAAGGCATCGACCCCATGATGCACAAAGCCATTGATGGTCTGGCCACGCGCACGGGCCTGATGCTTGCCTTCGCTTTCATCAGCGCCTTCGCCGCGCTGGCTGCCCTCAATTTCGAAAGGGCGGCCAATCGTCTGACCGCGTCCCAGTTGGAGTTGGAGCTGCAGACCGGCACGCGCGCCATTTCTTCGCTGAATGAGCTTCTGCGCCTGCGCTCCAGTCTCAGTTCCCTCCAGCTGGGCCGGACGTTGCCTGAAGAACAAGTGGCCGAGGCCACGCGGGTTCTGGATATGATCTATGTCAGGGCCGATCACGTCGAGGGGCGTTTGAACCAACTTCAGGAAGGCGGGCAATTGACCGCCAGAACAACGACCGCAGGTCGCGCGGCCATTGCCGCCCTTCGGGACGTCGTTGTCGCCGGGGACGCAGTTTTGACGGATGGCACACTTGCCCGACCGCTTGACGCGACGCTGGCCGACGCACGCCGGGCCATTATCGAGTATGACGAACTCCTCAGCGGATTGGCCACACAGTTGCGGGAAGATCAGTCGCGCGCCCTTGATCGATTGACGCTGGCCTTTCAGCTCTTCAACGGAGCGATCACGCTCGCCTCCTTGGCGGCGCTTTATTTCTTCCGCCGGGAAGTCCTGACCCGACAGGCGCGGGAACGGGCCGAACGACGCGCCGACTTCCTTGCCTACAACGACCCTCTGACAGGTGTACCCAACCGCGTCCGCTTCCACGATGCGGTCGAAGCGCATCTGAACCAACAAGGCTGCATCGCGCTTCTGTTGATCGACGTCGACACCTTCAAATCGATCAATGACAAGCTTGGCCATGCGATGGGCGACGCCGTCCTGCGCGAAACGGCAGGTCGGCTCCGGCAGGCGACCGTAACACAAGGGGGAATGGCAGCACGCCTTGGCGGTGATGAATTCGCTGTCTTCTTGCCTTTCGACGACCGTGACCGCGTCAGCGGTGTCATGGCGCGCATATTGGAGGCGTGCCGTCGTCCGGTGACACTGGACGGCGACAGCGTGTCACCCACGGTCAGCGTCGGTGGTGCAATCGGTCGCCATCTTGGTCGTTTGGGTGCGCCGACACTCGACAAGCTGACGCAAGCGGCAGACTTCGCGCTTTATGTCGCCAAAGATGCCGGGCGTGACTGCAGCCGTCTCTTCGATCGCCATCTCGAAGAACAGTTTTCGGTCCGTCGTGCCATGGTTCGCGATCTTCCTGCCGCACTGAAACAAGGGGCCATCGAAGTCTATCTGCAACCCAAGGTGACGCTCCGCGATGGCGTCACATATGGCTTCGAAGCCTTGGCGCGCTGGCGCCGCGATGGCCAGATCGTGCCACCGGACGAATTCATCCACGTGGCCGAAGAAAGTGGTCTGATCCTGGATCTGGATCGCTATATGATCGAACGAAGCATCACTTTACTTACCGCGCACAATGCCGACGCAGATGACCCGGTTTCGGTCAGCGTGAACATTTCCGCCAAGCACCTTCTGCAAGACGGGTTGGAGGCTGCGCTGAAGGACATCCTCTCCCGCCACGCGTTCCCGGCAGAGCGTTTGACGCTGGAGATCACGGAATCTGTCGAGCTCGACAATTGGGCCACCGTACGCCGCGCCGTGACCGAAATCCGGCGCATGGGCATCCGCATTTCCATCGACGACTTCGGGACCGGTTATTCATCACTGGCCTATCTGCGCATGGTCAGTGCGGACGAATTGAAGATCGATAAGTCGCTCATTCGGGAAATCGACACATCGACCGAAGCGCGCTTCATCCTCGATTCCGTTCTGGATCTGGCGCACAGCCTGAACCTTGATGTCGTGGTCGAAGGGGTGGAGCGTCCCTCGCAGGTCTACGCCCTGCAAGATTTTGGCGTCGTCTATGCTCAGGGCTACCTCTACGGCAAACCTCACCCCGCGGAAGAGGCGCTGCAGCGTCTTCGCGCAAATCGCGTCCCGCCGACGTCGGCCGATCAGAAGAGCAGCCAGCGTCCATATTTCGGGTGACTGTGGCTCAGAAAGCGTGCCGCTTCACGTTCCACCAATCAGCGGCATCCGTATCGATCAGCACCCGGACCTCCTCGGCCAAAACGTCCGGTTGCCGGGCTGGTCCGAATGGGTCGCCCGGATAGGCTTCCTGAAAGACGAACCAATGATCCCCGTGGTCCGGATCGTCATATGTGGCGCCCAGCCGACGGCGCACGCGCGTGCTGACCATGGAGGGGCGGCGGCCGCTCTTGGGGCCAACCAGATTCTCACCGTTTGGTCCGACAAAGCCCAGGTTCACCGCAAAAGCGCCGCCAGACCTCCGAAACTGGAATTGCACCAGCGATATGAAGCCGCCTTCATCGCGGACGAGGTTCGGATAGCTGCCTTTGAAGCCCGCCTCGCGCAGCGCCCGAACTGGCGCCCTGCGCAAGGCGTCATCCATGTCTGCCCGCGACCAGGTCATCTGAGGTCCGGCGGCGTCGCCTCCGCGGCCAGTTCCGCAACGACGTCGGTCAGCGACAGCGTCTTCGACTGCTTTTCGCCAAGGCGCCGCATAGATACCGTGCGCTCTTCGACCTCGCGTCCGCCGATGGCCAAGATCACCGGCACCTTGCCAAGCGAATGTTC
>CAZMKY010000294.1:0-2342 GCA_964566835.1 uncultured Rhodobacterales bacterium | reverse complement strand
AACGTCATGTACGGTCTGACATTCTCGGGCTTTGGCAAGGAAGAGGCGCGGACAAGGGCTCTGAAAGTGTTGGACCTTGTGGGGTTGAAGGGGTTCGATGGACGCCTGCCCTCGGAATTGTCCGGCGGGCAGCAGCAGCGTGTCGCTGTGGCGCGGGCGCTGGTGTTGGAGCCGCAGGTTTTGCTTTTCGACGAACCGCTGTCGAACCTTGATGCCAAGCTGCGACGTCAGGTGCGTGAGGACATTCGCGCGATCCAGCAGGACCTCGGCCTGACTGTGGTCTACGTCACGCATGATCAGGAAGAGGCGCTGGCTGTCTCGGACGAAATCGTCGTTATGCGGAATGCCTCAATTGCCCAGATCGGCACGCCGCGAGAGCTCTATGACACGCCGAACGACCGCTTCGTGGCCGACTTCATCGGAGAGGCGAACTTGCTGGATTGCCAGATCACGGCAGTGGACGGCGACAGGGCGTCGATTGCGATCGGGGATTATCGCTATCAACTCGCTTCGCGCGGCTTGTCATCTGGACCTGCAACACTTGCGGTGCGCCCTTCGCGGGTGAAACTCGGCGCAGAAGATGGCATTCCGGCGACCGTCTCGAAATCCACCTATGTTGGCGAACGCATGGAATACACGCTGACCGGTGATTTCGGGCAGGTCTTTGCCGTTCTTGAAGACGTGGATGACCCGCTTGAGCCGGGTTCCAAAACGCGAATGGCCTTCGCACGACAAGGCCCTGTATTGCTGCCGGAAGAAACCAACTGAGTGATCTCATCTTCATCACGCATCCCGAGGTGCTCATCGCACCCGATGAAGAGATTACCTCTTGGCGATTGTCTCCCAGCGGACTGATGCGCGCCCGGCACTTTAGCGAAAGCAAGGTGCTGTCGAATGTGTCCGCAATCTGGTCCAGCGCAGAACGCAAGGCGGTTGAGACCGCTCAGTGCTTGTCAAATCGGAGCGCACTGAAAATTCAGATAGACCCGCGGCTTGGCGAAAACGACCGCAGCGCGACAGGATTTCTTCCGCCCGAAGACTTTGAGCGCGCGGCAGACGCGTTTTTTGCAGATCCTGACCAGAGTATTAACGGTTGGGAGCGCGCCTTAGACGCACAAAAACGGATCACTTCTGCACTGCGCGACATCACTACGACACATCCGGGCGGCGATCTCGCGATTGTTTCCCATGGTGCGGTCGGCACACTTCTTTGGTGCCATTTGATGGGATTTCCGATCAGTCGAGCGTATGATCAACACTCGCAAGGACACTATTGGACGGCACCGCTTTCAGATCTTCGCCCGCGATCAAGCTGGCGGTCTATCGGCTCGTTCTAGACGACCATGCCTTGTCGCAAATGACCTGCAGTTTCGGGAAGACATCCGGCGTCCCAGCAACCACGCGGCCACCGTTTCGGATCATTTCATCAGCGTCTTGCTCTTCTATGCATCCTCCGGCTTCCTGGATGAGCAACTGCCCGGCAAGGCAATCCCAGGCGTTCATATGCTCTTCGACATATCCAAGAAGTCGGCCTGCCGCGACATAGGCTAGGGACAAAGCGCCGCTGGCGTTTCGGTGAAACATTGCACCGCTGTTCACAACATCTTTCAGGACAGGCAGAATATTCTGCGCAGGAACCCGGTTGGAGTATCCCACCGCCACGGAGCCGCTTGCCATCTCGACGTCAGAAGCGACGCGAAGTTTTTGCCCGTTTAGCGTGGCACCAAAACCGCGACGCGCGGAAAAGGTTTCAGACGCATTTGGGTCGTGGATGACCCCGGTCTCGGTTTGAGCCTCGGACACCCCGGCCAAAACAACAGTCCAGGCCGGAATGCCGTTCACAAAGTTCGTCGTGCCGTCGATCGGATCTATCACCCAATCAAACCCGCTTTCGCCAGATTTGTTTTCGTGCTCTTCGCCATAGATGCCATCGGACGGCCAGCTTGCCTCGATGCGCGCGCGCAGAAAAGTTTCAACCTCTTTGTCCGCTTCGCTGACCCAGTCTTGCGGGCCTTTCTGCTCTACACGAAGCGTCGCGGTGCCTTTGAAGTATGACAATGCCAATTCCCCGGCTGCGCGACAGACATCCTGAGCAAACTCATACCGCTTATTCGTTTCAAACATATTACCCCCTTGCCACTGGAAGAAGGCCAAGCATGTAGGTCCGCCAGTGCTCCCAAAGATCGAATAGCAGTATTTCGTTTGAGGCGCACACGATGAAAGCTTGTCGAATTTGCATCCACAGCGAATGACGGCTTCCCGCCCTTCCACGACCTTGACCGTATGTGCAGCGAACGGTTGTTATCCGGGCACAATAGAAGACTTGGCGCTCAACGTTGGCA
>CAZMKY010000293.1:0-1593 GCA_964566835.1 uncultured Rhodobacterales bacterium | reverse complement strand
GAACCTGGTCGAGTGTCTGGCGGACACATCGACCTTGGTGGCACCGACATTTTGTCCCTGAACGAAGAAGAGATGCGGAAAGCGCGTCTTAGCCGGGTCGCTTATATTCCGCAGGGTGCGATGAACTCGCTGAACCCTATCATGCGGATTGAGCCTCAGTTATGGGACGCGATCCTTGCTCATGAGCCGGGCACCTCGCGTGCCAACCTAAAGGCCCGTTCCGAAGAGGCCGTCGCCAGCGTCGGGTTGCCGCTTCACGTAGGCCAGCTGTATCCCCACGAATTGTCTGGCGGAATGAAGCAACGTGTTTGTATTGCGCTCGGTATTATCCTGACACCTGAGTTGATCATTGCAGATGAGCCAACGTCCGCGCTGGACGTGGTCACGCAGCGGCAGGTCATGCAGACGCTCAAGGACATTCAGGAGAAGATCGGCTCGGGGCTTATCCTTATCGGACACGACATGGGTTTGATGGCGCAGTCCGTTGATGAACTTGCTGTGCTCAAGGATGGCGAGCTGGTCGAGCATGGCACGGTGAAGCAAATCATCGAGGCACCGGAACATCCCTACACCCAAGACCTGATTTCGTCTGTTCCGCTTGTCGGCGGTGAGAGTTTTTTGAACCCGGAACGCAACGCCGAGGCGCCGAAGCGCGAATCGTCCGAGCCGCTTTTGAAGTTTGACGGTGTCTCGAAAAAGTATGGCGCGGTCACGGCCTTGCACCCGATGTCATTCACGCTGCAGGGCGACACACCGCAGATCATTTCGATCGTCGGTCAGTCTGGTTCTGGCAAGTCGACAATGGGGTCGATCATGCTTGGCTTTAATCCACCGACCACAGGGCAGGTTCTATTCGAAGGTCAGGATTTGCAGCGCATGTCTGCAGGGCAGTCGCTGGACTTTCGAAAGAACGTTCAGGCGGTTTTCCAGGACCCATATGCCTGCTTTAATCCGTTCTACCGCGTGAACCACGCGTTGAAGTTTCCGTTCAAGCAGTTTGGCTTATCGCAAGGTGAAGCACACACCCAGAAAGCCATGGAAGAGGCATGCGTGGCTGTGGGGCTCGACCCGGATCTGGTTCTGTCGCGCTATCCACACCAGCTTTCGGGCGGACAGCGTCAACGGTTGATTGTCGCGCGTGCATTGATGCTATCACCAAAACTACTGATTGCTGATGAGCCCGTTTCAATGGTCGATGCGTCCCTGAGGGCGACCATTCTGTCAAATATATACGACCTCAAGGACAAGTATGGGATTTCGATATTGTACATCACGCATGACCTCGCGACGGCCTATCATGTCAGCGACTATGTGATGGTCTTGTTCAAAGGTCATGTAGTTGAAGCAGGGCCCCCAAAGGCAGTTATTGGAGACCCTCAGCATCCTTATACGCAGCTCTTGATCGACTCCATTCCCTGGCCAGACCTCGACAGGTCCTGGGGACACGGCGGCGCCGATTGGGACCCAGCCGAAGAAGAGGCAAAGGCGCTTTCAGCCGGGACTGTGTATCGCGGAGATGTCGCGGGCTTTGAGCTTGTGAAAGGCTGACTCTGTGGGTCTCACGCACCATCAAAGGCGACTGACGCGGGAAAA
>CAZMKY010000292.1:0-4563 GCA_964566835.1 uncultured Rhodobacterales bacterium | reverse complement strand
ACCCCGCTGAAAATCGGGAGTGTGGCCCTCATCACACTCGGCGTCGTCGACCTGAAGCTCGCTGCCAACTGACACCGCAGACTTTCTGACTTGGAGATTCCCTATGCATCATGAAGACTTCATTGCGCGCCAGAAAAGGATCGTCCTCGACTGTGTTGCGCACATCCCCTTGGAGATTGCTTACACCGATCTGGGAGACGGCCATCCAATCATCCTGATGCACGGTATCCCGACTTGGTCATATCTCTACCACGAGGTTCTGGACCGGCTGTCAGAAAACAACCGGGTTCTTGCGCCGGATTTCATTGGGCATGGAATGTCCGACCAACGCGATCAGTTTGACCGTTCCTTGCGCGCGCAAAGAGACATGATTGTTTCTTTCATGAATGCACTCGATATCAGTCGGGCCACTCTGATCGGTCACGACACTGGTGGCGGCGTTGCACTGATCATGGCCGTAGAAAATCCCGACCGCGTGGACAAACTCGTCCTGTCGAACATCGTAGCATACGACAGTTGGCCCATCGACGATATGATCAACGTTGGGCATCCCGATTGGACCCGAAAATCAAATGCAGAAATCCGAGAGTTTTTGGTTGGTGGTTTCGATGATGGTTTGTCGCGGAAAGAGCGCCTGACCTCCGAATTCGTCAACGGCATCGTCGCCCCGTACATCACGGATACCGGTAAGGTCAGTCTGGTGCGCAATGCCTCGGGCTTGAACACTAGTCACACAACGATGTTGGTGGATCGACACGCCAAGATTTCGGCCGAAACTCTGCTCGTTTGGGGCGAAGACGATCCCTGGCAGCCGATCACAGACGGCGAACGTCTGGCTCAAGACATTCCGAATGCGCATCTCGTGCGGGTCAAGAATGCGTCTCATTGGATTCCGCAAGACGCCCCGGACGAATGGCTGACGGAGGTCTTGGCCTTCGTTCGATGAATCGACTGCGCCGAAGATCCGAAAGCGGCTATTCACCTTGAGAAGGCGAACGGCAGCAAAGTCCGCAGTTCGAACCTTTGCAGTACGGCGTGCCGATCTCCGCTTCGCGAATACCCGGTAGATCGTTTCGCGAGCGCAGCGAACGACCGCTTTCCGCCCAAGGCAACCGATGTTCGGACCTGCACCAACGGTCAAACTTGGCTCATTTCAGCATTTCTGCGCACTCAGCACGAAAGCAAATTGGAGCGGACGACGTTGTTGGGCCGCCAACTGAACTGGGGGAACTCTGGACGAACGCCCCACTTCTCTCGCCGATTGATAGATAATCAATAGGCGCCGCCCGTTGTTGTCAATTTTAGTGTATTATTTTCAGATAGTTGAAGGAAAAAATCTCAGGCAAGATCTTCAATGTAAGCGTACAGTAAGCCTTGATCCAATATTTCCTTTGCTTTTAGCCCGTCGAGCCAGCAAAGTCTGAGCCATTAGGGAGAACGCTATGGGCCATATTAGGCTCGGGACGCTGCCGCAATCAAAGAAGTGGCGGGACGTTGTTGGTTTGCTGGAAACGAATGCGCCGCTGCATGCCGTTGCCGAGGCTGCGGCCCGGGCATCTGAACATGATCTCAAGCGCGCGACAGATGATCCTGGGTTTCAGTTTGTCACAAACCTTTTGGTGCGGTTGCCATTTCTGGCACGCGCACCCGGCTTTGAAGATGCGGTCGCGGACCTAGGGATTGGCCATGACAGCCTGTCATCGGTCCCAGCGCTCCTTGCCGAGCTGACCAACGCCATAGAGCGCAACGCATTTGAAACTGGCCATTCATCAGACACCACTGGTCTCGCAAAGGCTGCGCTGATGGAAACTTTAGCCGACAAACTCGGCGAACGCCTCCCTACCCTCTTCGAACCGACGCCACAGGAGCTGCGCAAATCCCTTGCCGGATATGCCAGCGGCCACGAATTTGCGCGTCTGTCCCGCGCCTTTTTCGCCAACCTCACCTTTCGATCTCTGGATTACTTTCTCAGCCGGGAGTTGGCCAACCACACTGGGAACGATCGACGTTTTGCCAGCGATGCGGACCGGATCGCCTTCGAGCGTGCACTCAAGCAGCACACAATCGAAGCCTCTCGCATCGTCGAAGAATACGCAGGTGGCTGGTATGGCAAGACGGTCTGGCAGAAGAACCGCCTTGATCAGCAGGAGATCGACCGGTTTACCCGCTATTCCTTCAAGAAGATAAGAAACGAGCTTAGGCGGCGGCGTGCGACCGCCTGAGCATATCATCGAGTGCCTGAACCCCCACCCTGTTGGCGGGAAGCATACCGAACTCGTGTTCACCCTGGACGGCGAACCAAGACGGGTATCCGTTCAGATCGGAAAGCTTAGCGAACAGATTTTGACCGGCTTGTCCGACCACGCCATCGACCTTCTTGAGATTGCATCGTTGGTCTACGCAGTTGATGCCCTGGTCAGTCGTGGTGGAACGGTCATGCACCAGATGGGGAAGCAGTGGCACCGCCGTTTCATCGTCACGATGTCAGTTCGAGATATCGGAATCTGGCTACAACCAGACATGCGAAAGAGTCTGGAGGATCTCCTTTTCTTTCTTAGTGACGATCGATTTGAGTTTGAATTTGTTGAGCGGGACCATGCGCCTGGTCCAAGGGAACGTTTCTTCAAGTTCGACGCAGATTCAGCGTGGAAACCGGACCGGGTTCTAATGTTCTCTGGCGGGCTCGATTCATTCGCTGGAGCTCTCGAAGAAATCTTTGATCACCGCCACAAGGTTGCACTGGTGAGCCACTTCTCAGCCACAAAACTCGCGCCTGTCCAGCGCGATCTGGCGACAGCCATTCGAAGCAAGTTGGGACCCGAAGCCTGCACACACTACACGATCAAGGTTCATATTCCGGGCAAGAAGGTCGTTGAGGGCACGCACCGAACCCGATCATTCCTGTTTGCCGTTCTTGGCGCGATTGTCGCCGATCTATTTGAACTCAAGCGGGTCTCCTTCCACGAAAACGGCGTAGTCAGCCTGAACCTACCCCCTGTTGCGAATGTCGTTGGCGCACGAGCGACAAGGACCACTCACCCTAAATCGCTGGCGCTCTTATCGAAGCTCGTCGGTAAGGTCTTCAGGCACAGCATGCGCATCGACAACCCGTTTTTCTGGAAAACCAAAACAGAGGTTATCGAAACCATCGGCCGTCTCGGGTTTGAAGAGCATATCCGGAGCACACACAGCTGTGCGGATGTTCACAACAGATCGAAGCAATACCTTCACTGCGGCCGGTGTTCGCAGTGCATCGACAGGAGGTTTGCAATGCTGGCTGCTGGAATGCAGAGTTTTGATCCCGCAGAGGCCTATAACACTGACTTGATGACTGGCGAGCGAACCAAGGCGACCGATCGGGAAATTGCTCTGTCCTATGTCCGCAACGCGCGGTTCTTCGAAATGGCCACGTCGACTTCCTTGGTAAAAGAGTTCCCGGCGATTGTTGATGCGATCAGCAATCTGGGTGAACCAGCGGCGACTGCGCTCAAGAAGATCAATGGGCTGCTTCAGCGTCACGGGGCGGCGGTGTCTCACACGATGCGGCGGGAACTTGAAGCAGACCGCGGCTTAGATTTGCCAAGGTCGACCTTGCTCCGCCTCTACGCTGAAGATGAAGCGGCGCGGCTCAGAGGTTTGGCCAAAGAGGTCACTCCTGCCGTTTCAACAGCCGCGGATAACAAGGTTTTGCTTGTCTTTAGCAAACCGAACCGAACGGCGACTATCGCGGAATTGGTCAACATCCGCTCGGGCGCAACGCATAATCTTCTTTGGGCCCTTGCCGAGAAACAGTTGGGTGCAAGTGGTCGAGGGCTGGACCCACTCGACTATCCCGCGACCTCTGCTCAAGAATTGACCGAACTCTTGGGATACGGTGAAGAGGGCAACGTCCGACAGCAAGTGAAAAGATCTAGGGCTGAACTGTCAAGCAAGTTTGAGTCGGCCGGGCTAGACACAAAGATCGCTCGCAACGTCATCGAGAATGTCCCTGGACACGGCTATCGGCTCAACCCGGACTTGGTCGAGGTCCGGGTCAAACAGTAGCGACGGGTCATTCGATTAGCTCGCCCTCTTCACCGGCGTCCGAACGGCCGCTTCGGAACCGCTCCATGAGCTCGATTTGTCGCCCAGTTGCAACTGAGCCATACGACCGAAACGTCGTAAGAACATCCTCGTGGCCCATATTCTGTGACCAGGCCTTGAAGTCTTCCGGGGTCTTGCAGAAATCTTTGGCCAGCTCGGCGATCGTATCGCGAACCCGATGTGGTGAGAACGGTGGCATGCCGGCAGAGCGAAACGCTTCCTTGAATATCTTTGCTGCGCTCGAAGGGCTGGCCCAAGGGGCACGTTCAATGCCTAGCACGGTGAATCCACGCGCGGGTCCCGGACCAACTTTGGTTTTTGGGAAGAGCGGATCAGCGTCCGAGAACATGAGGTCACTGCGCAGTTCTTTGATCCAATGGCGGACTATGTCCTCCACCTCTTCGCCAATTGGGAAGAAACCCGTGGTGAACTTCTTTCCATTTTTTGTGTTTACGCGAAGCCCGTCAAAATTAACACAGG
>CAZMKY010000291.1:0-15003 GCA_964566835.1 uncultured Rhodobacterales bacterium | reverse complement strand
ATGACGGCCGCGCCCGAGGTCGTCATGGCCACACCCGTTTTGGCAACGGAACCAGAGCATCTGGCCAGTTTGCAAGCGGATCGCGCGGCGGGACGTGTCGGCGCGACAACGGCCGTATTCGGCCATTCCCGCGACGCCTTATACTTCTCAAAGGAAATTTTGCCTTTTGCGCAAGGCCTCAGCCCGGAAGAGCAACCCGTCTATCATCACGTCGGTTGCTACGCCTATCGTCCGGCATCGCTTGCTCAATATGGCGCATGGAACCCGGGGCCGCTTGAGATGCGGGAAGGATTGGAACAACTGCGCTTTCTTGAAAACGGCGTGCCCGTGCGCTGTGTCGAAGTCGAAGCGCGAGGGCGCGCATTCTGGGAACTTAACAATCCGTCGGATATTGAAGTGCTGGAAGGCATCATGCAGCGCGAGGGCATCGAATGAAGACTGTACACGCAGGACCAGTTGCAATCGGAAACGATCAACCCTTTGCGTTGATCAGCGGACCTTGCCAGCTTGAAAGCCTCGATCACGCGTTGATGTTGGCCGAGACACTGTCAGAGATCTGCGCCAAGCATGGAATTGGCTATGTCTTCAAAGCCAGTTTCGACAAGGCCAACAGGTCCAGTCTGGGCGGTCAGCGTGGTGTTGGCATGGATGAGGGTCTGACGATCCTCTCAAAGGTCCGCGAGAAAGTCGGATGTCCGGTCCTGACAGACGTGCACGACGCCGGACAATGCGCCCCCGCGGCAGAAGCCGTCGACATTTTGCAGATCCCCGCATTCCTCTGCCGGCAGACCGACCTGCTTTTGGCAGCAGGTGAGACGGGTGCCGTCATCAATGTCAAAAAAGGTCAATTCCTTGCGCCTTGGGACGTCGATAACATCGTCAAAAAGCTGGAAAGTACAAACAACGAAAGGATCCTTCTGACGGAAAGAGGGGCTTCATTCGGCTATAATATGCTGGTCAGCGACTTCCGTAGCCTGCCCATCATGGCGCGGACCGGCTATCCGGTCGTCTTTGACGCAACGCATTCCGTTCAGCTTCCAGGGGGGCAGGGCACGTCTTCCGGCGGTCAGGCAGAATTCGTCCCGCCCCTTGCGCGCGCCGCAATTGCCGTGGGCTGTGCCGCCGTCTTCATCGAGACGCACGAGGACCCGGCAAGATCGCCGTCTGATGGTCCAAACATGGTCGCGCTGCACGAAATGTCGCCGCTTTTGGAGCGCTTGAAAGCCCTCGATAGCTTGATGAAGGGCTGATTGTGGTCCGCGTTGCCCTTCTGAATGATACCGATAAGGATGGTCATCATTTTGGCTGCGCGCGGGTCATGGGCGGGATCAGGCAAGCTTTGGCCAACCGGGGCATGTCGGTCGAGCTTGCGGTCCCGTCGGCCGTGGAGTGGACGAAATCGGAAAACCTGATCAAAGGCTTGGCGAGCGTTGATCTGATTTTAATCAATGGCGAAGGGACGCTTCACCACGGACGCCCGAAAGCGAAATGGTTGTTGGATGTCGCTGACCACCCGGCTTTGAAGGACGTGCCAAAGGCGGTGGTGAACATGTTGTGGCAAGACAATCCGCCAGAGTGGGGCACGCTTCTGGGCCGTTTCGATCTGGCGCAAGCTCGCGATAGCAAAAGCGCCGCCGAAGCGGCACGCATGTCTGGTTTGGAAATCAGTTCCTTTGCAGATTATTCGGTCTGTTGGCCCCTGCCGCCGATGGCGAATGCGGAACGCCAAGGCATCGTCGTTGGCGATTCAGTTTCTGGCCGAATGAGCGCTCATCTGGCCGACTTCGCGATCAGGCTCCGCAACGAGAAACAAGCGCCTGTCCAATTTGTGCCGGTCATTACGGAAGCCTCAACGCAGGAACGACACAAAAAACTGTCGACAAGAGTTCGTTTCTTTCTCGCGGATTTGCGATTGCGGTTAAAGACAAAGGGCCGCCATCAAGTCCATTGGGTCGACGATGTTGACGCTTATATTGCCAAGCTTTCCGCATCCGAACTCTCGGTCACTGGACGATTTCATTCCGTCTGCTTGTCGATTGCCACTCGGACGCCGTTTCTCGCCATGACCTCCAATTCGCGAAAGATCGAAGCACTGATGGAGGATTGTGGTCTCTCGTTGGATAGGATCGTCGCGCCGGATCAATTGGCAACTGCATTGGTTACCTCGCGGTCTTGGGACTACTCGGATGAGGAACTGTCCAATATTGACGCCTATCTGACAAAAGGCGCAGAAGGTCTCGAAACGACGTTTGATCGTCTGAAGACGTTGGCGGAGGCCAGGCAATGACAGCAGCGGGTTTGATCAAAGAGGCGCTGGAAACAGATGGCCAGGGGCTTGCTGCGCTGACTGATGCGGTCGTGGCCATGTCCTCCGAACTCGACGCCGCCATTGATCTGATCCTGTCGCTTGAAGGACGCCTTATCATCACGGGCCTTGGCAAGTCGGGGCATGTCGGCGCCAAACTGGCCGCCACCTTTGCCTCCACCGGGACGCCTGCCTATTTCATGCATCCCGCTGAAGCCAGCCACGGTGATCTGGGCATGGTCCAGCCCGTGGATGCGATTTTGGCGTTGTCATGGTCGGGTGAGACGCGCGAACTCTCTGATATCATTGGGTTCTGCAAGCGCCGTTCTGTTCCGTTGATCGGCATGACGGGGGCCGCTGACAGTACGCTGGCCAAGTCCTCCACGGTCGCGCTTGTGCTACCGAAGGTCCGCGAAGCCTGTCCGCACAATCTGGCACCCACAACCTCGACGCTTTTGCAGATGGCATTGGGCGACGCGATCGCCATCGCGCTTTTGCAAAGGCGCGGGTTCAGCGAGGAAAGCTTTCATGGCTTTCACCCCGGTGGTTCTCTGGGGGCGGCCCTGAAGCGCGTCGATGAAATCATGCATGTCGATGACGCTTTGCCATTGGTGCCAGACAGCGCGTCGGTAATGGAGGCGTTGAGTGTCCTCTCTGAAAAAGGACATGGCATTGTCGGCGTGACTGACGGGCCCGACCTTGCCGGTGTCATCACCGACGGCGACGTCCGCCGTTACTTGGAGCGGAACGCGGACAGCACCATGCAAACGGCGCTGCACGAAACACGCGCCGCTGATTTGATGACACGTGGTGCGACGTCCGTTGGCCCGAAGATGCTTGTGGGCGAAGCTTTGTCCACGCTTCAGACGCGTCGTATCTCGGCGGCATTCGTCGTTGAAGATGGGAGTCCGGTCGGTTTGATCACCATGCTTCGGCTTCTCAATCGCGGAGCGGCCTGATGTCACCGCTTTTGCGGCTCTATCTTGCATTTTCACAAGTATCCGACCCGATTTGGCGCTGGCAGCACCGGAAAAGGTTGAAAAAAGGCAAGGAGGTCGCGGCCCGACTTCACGAGAAATACGGGGAATATCCGGTTGTGCGGCCTGAGGGACCGGTGCTTTGGTTTCATGCCCTGTCCGTCGGAGAAAGCTTGGCGCTTCTGCCGCTGATAGAGCGCGCATTGAAAGATCATGCCCACGCCCACGTCATCCTGACGACATCGACGGCGACGTCTGCAGAGGCGATTGCGCGGATCGGGTTGCCAGACCGTTGCCTTCACATTCTTCTGCCGATTGACACCAAGAAAGCCACGACGCGGTTTCTGGACTATTGGCAACCAGCCATCGCGGTCTTTGCCGAATTGGACTTCTGGCCGCGCTTGATGGTCGAGACCAAGTCGCGCGGCATCCCTCTTGTCCTGGTCAACAGCCGGATGAGCCCTCGGAATTTCGACAGTCGCAAGCGACTTGGCGGGATGATGGAGGATGTCCTCGGGCTTTTTGATGCACTTCTTCTTCAGGATGGTGGCAGCTTCGACCGCTTTGCGGCACTTGGCGCTGATCCAACAAAGATGTCCGTAGTGGGACCGTTGAAGGCGGCGGCCAGACCTTTGCCCGCGGTTGAAGAAGACCTGATTGCAGCAGGTGAGGCGGTTGGGCCAAGGCCGGTTTGGCTGGCAGCCGCGACGCGCCATATAGAAGACGCGCGGGTTCTGGACGCGCATATGAAAGTGACGCGAGAGCAACCGGACAGCCTGCTGATCCTCGCGCCACGACACGTCGCTGCGGGGGAAGAGGCAGAAGCCATGGCGCAATCGCGCTTTACCCACGTGGCGCGTCGCAGCCGGGGCGAGATGCCGGATGCCCGCTGCCAAGTCTATATTGCTGACACGATTGGAGAAATGGGCATTTGGTACCGGATCGCACCGATTTCTTTCGTCGGACATTCACTTGTCAGCGAAGAAGAGGTTTTGACCGGCAAGAACCCCTACGAGGCCGCGGCGCTTGGATCTGCTATCCTTCATGGCCCGATGGTAAGCGATTTTTCAGAGACTTATGAGGGGCTTACGCGAGCAGGTGCCGCCGTAGAGGTCGAAGATGCAGAGACGCTTGCGGCGGCAGTGTTGCGCCTCATGGAAGATGCTCAGCGCAATCCGATGATCAGCGCTGCGTCGCGTGTCATTGCGGCGCGGACCGCAATTCTGGACAACACGTGGGCTGTTCTTCAGCGGGCGTTGGCCTCACGCCTCTGACGTATCTATCCAGATCGTGACTGGGCCATCATTGGTCAGGCTCACTGCCATGTCGGCGCCGAACCGTCCTTTGGCCACGGGCACACCCAAACTTTGAAGCGCGGCGGCAAATGCCTCGTAGAGTCGCTCGCCTTCGGACGGTGGGGCTGCGGTTGAAAAACCGGGCCGATTGCCGCGCTTGGTATCCGCGGCAAGGGTGAACTGGCTTACGACCAGCGCTTCACCCGAGGTATCGAGCACGGATTTGTTCATCTTCCCATCGGCGTCTTTGAAGATCCTCAGCTTGGAGATCTTGGCGGCGAGTTTCTCGGCCTCCGACGCCGTATCGCCGTCCATTGCGCAAACCAGAACAAGCACGCCGGCGCCGACTTCACCGATTGTCGTCCCATCAACATCGACGCGCGCATCAGAGACGCGCTGAATAAGCGCTCTCACAATTCGTCCCGACGCGGTGGATTTGCGCCGGCCCGGCTGACCGTCACCGCTGCGGCGCGTGCGCCAAGCGACATTGCGGCAACAAGGTCTTCCTCTGTGATGCTTTCAATCCCTGCGTCGGAAAGAAGCCCGGCATCATCCAGAGCGGCCAAAACTCCTGCGTTGAACGTATCGCCTGCGCCCACCGTATCGACGACGGCGACGCGTTCGGATGCAACGCTGACGTCGAAGGTCTTGGTGTATGCCGTCACGCCATCGGCGCCCCGCGTCACAAAGACCACTTTCGGTCCCAAGGCCATGACGTCGGCAGCGCCTTCCGCCAAGCCCTTCCCATCCATCAACCACTTCAGGTCTTCGTCCGAGACTTTGACGATGTCGGCACGACCCATCATCCGCTGAATTCTGGCGCGGTAGACAGCTTCGTCTTTGATGAAAGACGGGCGCACGTTCGGATCCAACATGATGATACGCTTGTCTGCCTCACGTGCAGCCAGCGCCTCGTAGGCAGACGCGCAGGGCTCTACGACAAGAGAAATGCCGCCAAAAAACAGTGCCTTAACGCTTTCGTCTAGCTTGGGGAGATCGGCATCCGTGAGCATGCGCCCGGCCGTATTCTCATCGTAGAAGGCATAGCTCGCGTGCCCGTCGGTAAGCGTCACGAAGGCAAGCGTCGTTGGCCGATCACTGCGATGCGCGAAAGAGCTGTCGACATTTGAGGCTGCCAGACCTTCGGTCAAAATCTCACCAAAGAGGTCAGTGGAGAGGCCTGTGAAAAACCCCGTTGAAGAGCCAAGGCGTCCCAGCGCAATCGCCGTATTGAACACTGCTCCGCCCGCATGGGGTTGAAACGCGTTTCCGCCATCCGTCGCTTCACGAGGCAACATATCGATCAGGGCTTCGCCCGCACATAGGATCATAAAGTTTACTCCCGTAAAGTTTCGTCGGCGTCTTTTAGGCGCTTCTTGCGCGCGGGACCAGTCCTTGTTGCAGCGCAATCCGCATCAGAAGCCACCTTCGTTCAGCGCGTAAAAGTAGCCAACCGTGCCTGCGACGATTGCAACGGCAAGGGCGGCAAACAGGATCTTCCAGACAGACCACGGACGTTCCCCTTTAACCTCGCCGGTTTGGCCGTTGACGACAAAGCGATAGGACTTGCCGCGGTATTTGTAGGCAGCCAGCCATAGTGGCAGGAGGATATGCTTGAAGGTCACGTCAGAGATCTGGGTGTCGATGGACCGTATCCGCTGGCGGTCGCCGCCGATATCGAACTTCACGTCTCGCTGGATCTGCCGATCCATAATCTGTCGCGCGATCGTGAATGCCCCTTCAATTTCAATGGTATAGGCTTCGGCCTGAAAGCCGGCCAGATAGGTTGGCTGATAAGGCTCCAGTGCGCTCAGATCCCAGTGGCCGGTGTCTTGACGAAAGCGTTCGGGAAGGGCCGATGATGCAATAACAAGGACGTCGTCAAAGAACCGGGCAACCCGGCCAGACACCCGTCGCCAACTGACCCGGGTAACGGTGACGCTTTCTCGCTTGCCATTGCGCATGACCGTCTTGGTCTCTTGGTATTCGGTGCCGCGCTCGCCGTCATAGGATGACTTGGTGTCTGCATCGAAAGTCCAGGCGGGGGTGTAGATCCCGCTCATCTTCCGGCCCTTTCGCGCGTATTGCTGTAAACCGTTCGGCGCAAACCATAGCCCGCCCAACCAATTGGTCATCGCCTCATGCGCGGCGCGTTCTTCCAGAACAAATGGCAGGACGCCCTTGGGCTTGATGTGCCGATGCGCACCGGTGTTCGTAACGACTGGCGTGGCGCAGAAGGGGCACTCCGCCGCGTGGATGGCTGGGTCGAACTCGAATGTCGCGCCGCAATTCGGGCAGCTTGTGACCCGTGTTTCTTCCATGTCGCTGCCGGGAAGACGCGCTTCGATCGCGGCGCGGAAGTCCTGCTCGGCGATGGCTGACTGTCTGGCCCAAGGGCCGTGATCGATTGGGTCGGTGTTGCCGCAGTGATCGCAGATCAACTGCTCATCGCCCGGGTCGAACCGCATGTCCGACCCGCACGTGTCACAGGGAAACCGATGTTCCTCAATCGGGCTCAACTTCGCATCCTTTGAGCGTTGGCGTGTGCGAGAGGGCTTATCCGGCTGGCGGCGGTGGTGGCGGCATCACCGTGAAGAGTTGCGCCAACTCGTCCACATCCTCGGCGATCATCCAACCGTCCTGTCCGGGCGTCCAGACATGCGTTTCCCGTTTGAGAGTGCCCTCAACTGCCATACGGCCTAGATCTGCCTTGGAGAATGGCCCCTTGGTTTGCCCGTTCTCCGCGATGTGCCAGACATGTTCGACAGGCGGTGGCGGGGGCGGTGCGGCCGATTGCGGACGCTGTCCCCAAGGTCCGCCAGACCCCATCATCATGCCGCCCATTTGCATGCCAAGCCCAGCACCGAACCCGGTGCCCATAGCGGCGCTGGCCGATCCTTCGCGGCCCAAGGCTTCGGCGGCTTTGTACTTCATGTGTTCATCAAGGCTTCCGACCATGCCACGCGATGTGCGCTCATCCAACGCCTTCTCAACCGCTGGCGGCAGCGAGATGTTCTCGATGTAAAGTTCTGGCAAGACAAGGCCATAGGCGGCAATCGTATCCGAGATTTCTTCCGCGATCAGGCGACCGAGGTCTGCCGTGTTGGCCGCCATGTCCAGCACAGGAATGCTGGATGTCGCGATCACCCGACTGAATTCCTGCACGATGATATTGCGGATCTGGAAGCTGATCTCGTCCATTGTGAACTCGCCATCGGTGCCGACGATTTCGGTCAGGAAGCGACCGGGGTCCGTCACCTTGACCGTATAGGTGCCGAAGGCGCGGACCCGTGTTGGCCCGAATTCCGGATCACGGATGATGATCGGGTTTTTCGTGCCCCATTTGAGGTTTGTGAACCGCCGGGTCGAGACGAAGTAGACTTCAGATTTGAAAGGCGATTTGAAGCCGTGATCCCAATGCTGAAGCGTCGTCATGATCGGCATGTTGTTGGTCTCAAGCATATAAAGACCGGGCGTGAAGACGTCGGCCAACTGTCCTTCATGCACAAAAACCGCCGATTGGCCTTCGCGCACGGTCAGCTTGGCGCCGTACTTGATCTCGTGGCCCTCGCGTTCAAAGCGCCAAACCATCGTATCACGTGTGTCATCCGTCCAGTGGATGACGTCGATGAATTGACCCGACAGAAAATCAAAGATGGCCATGGGGCGTCCTTTCGTTAAACACGTGGCCCGATCAAATCGGTAATGATCTGATCAAGGATGGGTTCCGCTTCGGCGGCTGACATGCCGGGCTGAAGGCGGGGGTCATAAAGCATGGCAAGCAGGAGTTCGTCCATGCTCGTCAGGCGACCGAATTCTTCTTCGTCTGTAAAGATCGAAGGGCGGGCGTCTGGGCTGTCATTCTGAAGGCCCAAACCTTGCGCAATTTCCTCGTGGAGGCAGCTGACGCGCAAACGTTCAGAGTGTTCTGCCCTGACAATCGCAATAGCGCGCTCAAGCTGGCCGTCATCGGCAGGGTCCGACGTCACAACGAGGCAGTATCGCGTGCGCGGCATATCGAGGATGGCTGTAATGTCCTGATCCGTCAGTTCGGGCATGGCCGCGCGCAGACGGTCTTCCAGATCCACGCGTTCTTCTTCGTGCACGACGAAGACGGTGAAGTTCGCGCTATCGCTGTCGTCGACCTGACGGATTGGATGACCTGAGACGCGCCCCAACCGCCGAAGCAGCCGGCCGACCTCCGCACGATCCGCATCGCGGCGGGTGTCATCAACCGTCTCTCCGAAAACCAAGTTTAGTCGCACAGGCGCGGAAAAGCGATTTAACCGGCTTTCCTGTTCAGTTCGGATTAGGCGTTCACCGCGACGGATGAATTCTTGCTGAAACACAATCTCATTGAAGGCGCGTTTAAGGTCATCGGCTCCAAACGAAACATCTGGCCCGCCGCCGTCGTCGCGCAAAAGCCCCCGGACGATCAGATTGCGCTCAACCCCGCTATAATAGTTCTCCAGCGCGAAACTGACGTCCGTCCGCTCGTATGTCGGCGGCAGAGCAAGCTCAGCCGGACGTGAGGGAGGCGCCGTCGCAATGGAAGGGGCGCCGGGGCTGCAGGCGGCCAGAGCGATGATCGTCAGGCCGCCAAGATATGCATGTGCCTTCAGCAAGCGTCACGACTGGCTTGGAACGCTTTCGCCCGTGTTGACGCCGACGCCGTCGGCGCGCGCCTTTGCAGAGGCCAGAGTGTCCTTCAACTCGGCTTCCATCTTTTGCAGCTCTGCCTCGGCTTCCGCACGCTTGGCCTTGCCTTCATCCGCGATGGCAAGACTTTCCTGAATGGTCGCGATCAGTTCGGCGTTGGCGGTCTTGACGGCTTCAATGTCGAAGACGCCACGCTCCATTTCTTCGCGAATGGTCTTGTTCGCGGTCCGGAGGTTCTTGGCATTGGCCGTCAGCAGTTCGTTGGTCAGATCATTGGCATCCCGTACAGCGGCGGCAGCGTCTGCCGACCGCTGGATGGTCACGGCTTGGGCCAGCTGCGTTTCCCAAAGCGGAACCGTGTTGACCAGTGTCGAGTTGATCTTGGTGACAAGGCTCTTGTCGTTTTCCTGAACCAGTCGGATCGATGGAAGCGATTGCATCGTGACCTGGCGCGTCAATTTCAGGTCATGCACCCGGCGCTCCAGATCGTCTCGCGCGGCGCGAAGGTCTCGCAACTCCTGCGCGGCCATAACGCCTTGTTCTTCCGGCGCAGCATCGACAGCGGCAACCTTCTCGGGGATTTCAACGTCATCGAGACGGCGAAGCTTCTCTTCGCCGGCCGAAATGTAGAGCGCCAGTTCATCATAGAATGCCAGCGTCTTTTCATAGAGCTGATCCAGCGATTTGATGTCTTTCAGCAGGCGATGTTCATGCCCAAGCAGGTCATCGGTGATCTTGTCGATCTGGCCTTGGACATCTTCGAACTGCGCGACGAACTTCGAAATCGGCTCCGCCCGGCCAAGAAGCTTTTCCCACCACGAGAGTTTCCGACCGACATCAAGTTCGTCGATCGAAAACCCGCGAATGGTTGAGACGATGTCGCGCAGGCTGGCTCCCGCTGGTCCGACATCCTTGTTGCGTACATCGGCCAGCATCGCTTGGCTGATTTCCTGCAACTCCGACTGAGCAGCAGACCCGAACGAGACGATGGAGTTCGTGTTCGTCATGTCGATTTCAGAGATCCGCTTTTCGATCTCGGACGTCGTTGCTGGGTCGGCGGCTTCATAGGCCACGATCTCGTTGGCAGGGGTTGGCGCAGGCAAGTTGATCTCGCTTACTTCCTTGACCAAGGCTTCAGATTCCACCGCCTTCTGGCGCACTGTTTCCGACATTTTCGTCTCCCTCTCGTGGTCTTACTGACCAATTTTCGTTGAAACACCCTCGCGGGCCAGTCGTTCACGCAGAACTTCGATTTCGACATCGAGGCTCAGTTTGTTGTCGTCCAGCATCTTCGCTGTCCGCGCTTCAAAGGTCTGTTCAAGATCATCCAGCAGCGCTTCGTAATCGTCGCGTGCTTGTTCATTTCCGGATTTGGCGTAAAGGTCGGCGAACTGTCGCGTCGCGTCCCTTGCGCCTTCCAAATAGACACCGATATAACGCCGCGCGCCCGTCAAATCCTGTGGGTCGTCTTCAATGGCCCGAAGCATTGCACGTGCGGTTTCACCGAAGGCATCGACCCGGCGCGTCAGGGCGGGGACACCCGCACGCTTTACGGCCTCTCGCATTTCTTCCAGCCGTTTCTCTGCGGCGTCCACGGCGCGCGCCACACGTTCCGTCTGAAATGCATCGCCTTCGACGCCTTTGTCCTTCAACGGATCCGGCCCGAATGACATGAAGTGAAGCGTGCCGCCCAAGGCGGCGAAAATGGCCGGTGCCAATACGGCTGAGGCATCGCTTGCAAGTCCAGCCACGCCAAGACCGATCGCGGTCAAAACCGACCCGAAGATCTTCCGGGGAACCGCCGGTCTTCGGGCGATGTTCCGAGCATGATAGGCATCTTCGGCAATCAATCCCTCTCGGGTCAGCCAGGCCGCAAGTTCCAGCGCACCAAAGGCCACAAGATAAAGTGCAAGGCCGACAGCATCGCTTGTGAAGGCAGGAATCAACATCAAGAAGGGCAGCACAAAGAGGAGGTTCACCCTGAACCCGGCACGCGACCGACGCGGGGCCGCCGCAGGCGGTCGTCCTGCAGGTCCCTTACGACTGCCGTTTGGGCTGAATTCTCCGCCGTATCGCTGCGCCATCAGTTTGCGCCCGCCACGGCCACGTAGACGATAAGAGCAGAAAGTAGAAAAAACGAAATACGCTGCATGGGGGACACCGTGCTGACGGCGTCACCGGGGGCGGTCGACGCACGACGAAAAACCGAGATCAATGCAAATCCCAGCGCCACAACCACGGCGACCAACAAAAAAGCTACAACAAGTCTTTGCATCGACGTCCAATGAATTGACTAAGCGTTAAGATAAGCAGTCTCAGTCGACGTTACCATAGGACACACCGCGTCCGTCCCAATTTTGCACAAATATGCCCGGTTTTCTTGATGTTCAGCGCCGCTTACGCCGCGTCACAGACTTTTGTGCCTTTCCGATGGGCTTGTCTGATGGGTCTTGATCCAAACCAAGTTGTTCCCGCATCACCTTGGTCTTGATCTCTTCGACTTGCCCCGATTTCAGCTCGCCAAGGCGAAAGGGGCCATAGCTGATGCGGATCAGTCGGTTCACCGTCAGTCCGATAGCTTCCATCGCGCGGCGGATTTCGCGGTTCTTGCCTTCGCGCAGCGCCACCGTCACCCAAGCGTTTCGGCCTTGCTGGCGATCCAGCGTCACCTGCATCGGCTGAAACCTTTCACCATCCACCACGATGCCAGTCCGCAGCGGCTCGAAATCCTCTGACGTGGGGGTTCCGTTGACACGCACCCGGTAGCGCCTGAGCCACCCCGTGGACGGCAGTTCAAGCTTGCGTTTGATCCCGCCGTCGTTGGTCAGAAGCAGCAGGCCTTCAGACGTCAGGTCCAAGCGCCCGACAGACAAAACGCGCGGCATGCCGTCCGGCAGGGCATCGAAAACCGTCGGGCGGCCTTTTTCGTCGCGCTCTGTCGTCACCAATCCAGAGGGTTTGTGATAAAGCCAAAGCCGTGGCGGTTCAGCCTCGGCCAAGGGTTTTCCATCGACTTCGATCTTATCAGCTTCGGTCACGGTCACAGCGGGGGTGTCCAGCACTTTTCCGTTCAGGCTGATGCGTCCGGCTTCGATCATGCGCTCCACCTCCCGGCGGGAGGCGACCCCGCGACGGGCGAGAACTTTGGCGATGCGTTCGGGTTTGTTGGGCTGGTCGGACATGGCACGGCCAATACCTGAGCCCGTGCGCCGTGGGAAGTAGGTTGCCTTCGGACATCAGGGCAGGGCATCAAGGCACATGAGCTTCAAAAGCAAGATGGACCGCGCTTTGACGCAGGCCAGTCGTGCCGCTGAACGGGGCGAGGTGCCGGTGGGCGCAGTCATCGTGGATGCGGCCGGCGAAACATTGGCTGAAGCCAGCAACAAGACACGCGAGCTTTGCGACCCGACTGCGCATGCGGAAATTCTGGCCATTCGGCAGGCCGCAGCGACGCTGGGGACCGAGCGTCTTATCGATTGCGATCTCTATGTCACGTTGGAGCCATGCCCGATGTGCGCGTCTGCCATTGCGCAAGCCCGTATCAGGCGGGTCTACTATGGCGCGTCCGATCCGAAATCGGGCGGCGTGGAGCAGGGACCGCGCGTCTTCTCGCATCCGCAATCGCACCATACACCGGAAGTCTATTCCGGTATCAACGAAGCCGAAGCCGCTGCACTCCTCAGGCGGTTCTTCTCGGGCAGACGCGACTAGAGCTCGACCGGTTCCAGCACCTCCGGGGTTCTGACATCCACGCCCGGTAGACCTTCGATCAAGTCGTCGGCGGTTTGCGCAAGAAGCGGGAAGGTCTTGTAGTGGCACGGAATGACGACCTTGAAGTCGAAGTATTTTCGCGCTGCCCAGGCTGCCGCCTTCATGTCCATTGTATAGTGCCCACCGGCGCAAACGATGCCGATGTCGGGGGCGTAGTATTCTCCCATCCAGGCCATATCGGCCATGATGTCGGTGTCGCCGGTCACATAGATGGTGCGGCCTTCACCCTTGATCATGAACCCGGCTTCTGATCCGGCGGCTTGAGGCGCATCGCCCGTGTAGTCGATGCTGGACGAATGCACGGCGTTGACCATGCTGACCGCGACATCGCCCAATTGAATGGTTCCGCCTTTGCCGAACCCGATTGTTTCGGCATCGGACAAGATCTTTGAAAGTTCATGGATGCACGCAATCGGGATCGACGCTGCCGTCGCGATCGAGACGGCGTTGGCCGCATGATCGCCGTGGCCATGCGTCAAAAGGATTGCAGTCGCCCCGGCAACGGCATCTGCATGATCATCTGGCGACAACATCGGGTTTCCATCCAGCCATGGGTCGACGAGCAACACTTGGTTGCCGATCTCGATGCGAAAACTTGCGTGGCCAAGCCAGATGATCTTCATGGATGACGTCTCCCATTTCATGTTTTGGGCAGACTAGCACGGGGACGGCATGGATTGGACAGCACAGATTGATGCCTATTGCGAGCGGACGGACTTCACATTCTGGTCCGAGCCGCTGAATGCCCTGACGAACGTCCTCTACTTGCTGGGCGGACTTTGGATGCTTTCGCGGTCCCGCGATGATGGATTGCCGATTGCGACGCTCCTGTCGGTCATGCTGATCCTGATTTCCATCGGATCATTCCTGTTCCACACCACCGCAATGGCATGGGCTGGGCTGGCCGATTCAGCCCCGATCGGGGTGTTCATCCTGATCTACCTTTTCGCGGTCAACCGCGACTTCCTCAGGATGCTCTGGTGGCAGGCGGGGCTGGCAACGGCTGGATTTGCGCCATATGCCGCCGTTTTGGTACCGCTCTTGAACCGCGTGCCGTTCCTTGCGATTTCCGACTTCTACTGGACGGTCCCCATCCTTCTTTTGGCCTATGCCCCATTCGTGGCCCGACACCGGCGCGAGACGGCGCTTGGCATGGTCGCCGGCGCGCTTCTTTTGTCTGTCTCGATCACGGTTCGCAGTTTCGATGAAAGCTTGTGCGAGGTCTGGCCGATCGGCACGCATTTCATCTGGCATATCCTCAATTCGATCATGCTGCCCTTCATGATCGAGGTCTATCGCCGTCATATGCTTGAAGCCCGGCAATCCAAGGGGTAATCCCCGGCAAAACGAAAGTGGGAGTGCCCCATGAGCATTGATACAGAAACCGCCCGCAAGGTGGCCAAGTTGGCACGCATTGCCGTGGAAGACGACGCGCTTCCAGCGCTGGCCGATGACTTCAACCGCATCCTCGGGTTTGTCGAGCAGCTGAATGAAGTTGATGTGGACGGCGTGGAGCCGATGGTCAGCGTGACGCCCATGCGTCTGAAGCGGCGCGAAGACGTCGTCACTGATGGCGACCAGCCCACAAAAGTTCTGAGCAATGCGCCCGATGCGCGCGAAGGTTTCTTCGCTGTTCCGAAGGTGGTGGAATGACCCTGAATACACTGACCATTGCAGAGGCCCGCGACAAACTTCGGGCTGGCGATATCACCTCTGCTGAACTGACTGAGGCTTGCCTTTCCGCGGCTGAAGCCGCGGGCGCCCTGAACGCGGTTGTCCATCACACGCCTGATCTGGCGCGCGAACAGGCTGCGGCCGCCGACACACGCCTGAAGGCCGGGGACGCGCCGGATCTTTGCGGCATTCCATTGGGCATCAAGGATCTTTTCTGCACCAAGGGCGTCGAAAGTCAGGCCGCCAGCGCAATCCTTTCGGGATTCAAGCCAGAGTATGAATCCACAGTGACACGTCAGCTTTTCGGCGATGGCGCGGTTAT